>JAQBHM010000333.1:0-3373 GCA_032127795.1 Bacteroidales bacterium
TGCCTGAAATCGTGCCCTCTGAATCTCTTTTCAATAGATATTGGCTAAGAAAAATACATATGAGCCCCGCCTCTACCGTGATGCCATGGGCAATGAGCGGTGGAGGAGTTTCAGGGTGGGATTCCGTGAGACCGACCTGTGGCTGGCTGTAGATGCGGCTGGCTATGGCAGTGATACGGAGCGTTACACCCTGGACCGTATCCTGTTCTACCGTTCTGTTCTGGAGGAACATATTGCGGAGCATCCTGAATTCAGGGACTCCCTTGTTCCCGTCATGGCGCCGGCCGGCGTACACCCCATGGTGCGCGACATGTATGATGCAGCGCAAATGGCAGGCACCGGCCCGATGAGCGCCGTGGCCGGCGCCATAGCCCAACGCATATGCAATGACCTGCTGTCACACCTGGACTGCAGTGAGGTGGTGGTGGAGAACGGCGGTGACATATTCATGAAACTGATAAAACCGGCAACAATCTCTGTATTTGCAGGCACCTCTCCCATTTCAGATAAGATAGCCCTGGTGATCAAACCGGAAGAGACACCGCTGGCCGTCTGCTGCTCCTCAGGCACTGTAGGCCATTCACTCAGCTTCGGCATGGCTGACGCCTGCATGATAGCCTGCCGCTCCGGAGCACAGGCAGATGCATATGCCACAGCCTTTTGTAATGAGGTCAAAAACAGTGATCAGGTGCAACAGGTTACAGAAATGGCCCTTCAAAAAACCGATATTATATCTGTCGTGATCATCGCCGGGGATAAGGCAGGCCTGGGCGGCAGTATTGAAATAATTCCCACCTTTGGCTTTTAATCAAAACCTGATAACGATGCAAAGTGCAGAAAGTCTCAAGAGGAGAATAGAAATGGAAGAAAGAAATGTTTTGATAAGAGAATCTCCTTCCGTATCAACAGCAATTAAAGTAGCGGACGATTCCAATTCAAGTGAGATCCTTGTCTTTACTTCCCTGTGTAATGTATATAAAGTTCAGAAAAAGGAACTTATAGACAAGTTTCAGGCACTGCAGAAAATTGATCTTGAACCAGGGGAAAAACCGATCTATCTGACTGGAGAAAAGAGATATAAAGGTTTTCTGATTGTGGCATTTGAAAATGGCAAAATCGGAAAGATCTCTTTGGAAAGTTATCAAACCGAGTATGTAAGGAAAAAACTCAGGAATGCGTTCAATAGCGAATCGCGTTTGATCTTTATTGAACTCATTGAACATGATATTGATCTGGTTACACTGAGCAGCATTAAAAAGGTTGTTTTGTTCAACACCTCTCAGATCAATGCGGTGGGAAGCAGGTCAACAAAAGGTGTTCAGGTTATGAAACCAAAGGATGGCAGTATACTTATTAAAGTTAACCGGCTGGAAAATACAAAACTCGCTGATCCTGAATATTACCGTAAGAGTGATTCTCTTAATGCAATCGGATTTTATTTGAAACAAGGTGATGAAATCTGATTCCTGACACTGAAAATAGCCTTGCAAATATTTGATTTAATCAGTCGGTGTGAGAAGAACAGGTCTCTAAAACGATTCAGATCTTCTGAGGATATCCCGTAACATTCCTTATCTGCTTGTAGAGAGGCTGAAGATGCTTATACATCGGTGAATAGACTTTCTTATATAACTCGCTGTATATTTCCACATTCTTAATGTCCGGAAGAAATTCCTCGCCGGTACGGGTCATTGCTTTTACCGCATCCTCATAGTCTTTATAGAATCCCATCCCCACTGCCGCATCAATTGCAGCGCCAAGGGAAGAGGTTTCAAAAGTGTGCGGCCTGAAGGCGGGCATATTAAAGATATCAGCTGTTATCTGCATGGCTGACCTGCTCTGCGACCCGCCGCCGGAAACAACGATCCTCGATACCGGCCTCCCGGTCCTCCTGACCGTCCTGAGAAGACCTTCCTTAAGGGAGTAAGTGAGCCCTTCAAGAATTGCCCTGTAGATATGAGCCCTCGTATGGACATCCCCGAAACCGATAATGGCTCCCTTGGCTTCCGTCCCCGGTGTCTTCAGCCCGGGTGACCAGTATGGCTGAAGAGTAAGCCCCATAGAACCCGCCGGAATGGTTTTGATCATATCTTCAAAATGATCTTCCGGTGTCCTGCCTGTTTTTTCCGACATCTGTGTCTCTCTGAGACCAAACTCCTTTTTGAACCAGTTTACCATCCAGTAGCCCCTGAAAATCATTATCTCGGTGTTAAAATGATCAGGGATGGCGCTTGGATATGCCGGAAAGAAGGGTATAACCTCAAAATATTTATTGTGTGTCGTTTGTACGGTCGACGTGGTGCCATAGCTCAGGCATGCGACATCGGGAGATATTACTCCTGACCCCAGTACCTCACATGCCTTATCGGCAGCTGCAGCAATGAGCGGTAAACCATGAGGGATGCCGGTCTTGTCCGAAGCTTCCCTGCTGATATAGCCAAGTATCTCCGAAGGCTTTACCAGTCGCGGCAGCCTCTCCCTCTCTACAGGAAACATCTTGTAGTTCATGTGGCTCTCTGACGCCCACTCCTGCTTTTTGTAGTCAAAAGGCATATATCCTACCGTACACCCTATTGAGTCTGTAAACTCTCCCGTCAGAATGTAGGTCAGGTACCCGGAAAGAAACAGGTATTTGTCGGTCTTCTCCCATATGTCCGGGGTATTTTGCATCAGCCAGTTGCATTCACCGTTTTTCACGGTGTAAATGACAGCCTCGCGCATGCCTACCACCCTCAATGCCAGCTGCATCAACTTTCCCGGATATTTCCCCGGTGCAACCTGACGCTGGTCAAGCCATGAGATCGCCGGCCGCAGTGATTTGCCTTCCCTGTCAAGATTGACAAGCGTGGATCTCTGCGTGGTTATGGTAACAGCCTTTATCCGCTCTTTCTCATACACAGTCTCACTGAAGAGCCTCTTAAGGGTCTCATACATCTTGTCCCTGAAGTATTCGGGCTGCTGTTCGGCCATCCCGGGACCTGACGAAAAATAGGGCTCAATCTCCGTTTTTACTATCTCCAGGATATTGCCTGAAAGATCTGTAAAAACCGCCCTGACTGACTGTGTGCCGCAGTCAATGGCCAGGATTATCTCTTCTGAACTGTTCATATCTTTCATTTACATACCCAGTGTTCCGCCGGGATTCATAATATTGTTCGGGTCAAAGTGCTTCCTGACAGCCCTGAAAACATCCATTGATGTTTTACCGAGATGCTTCTCCATCCAGGGAGCCAGTACCCTGCCCACACCGTGATGGTGTGAGAGTGATCCTCCGTTACCCACTATTGTATCTACCAGTCCGCGGTGAAAAACTTCAAAATCACTCTTTTCATTTCCTTTTTCCATTGGACTAAGGAAGGTAAAATAAAGATTC
>JAQBHM010000334.1:0-7351 GCA_032127795.1 Bacteroidales bacterium
CGTGTCATATCATGATTGTCGAGGAATATTACGTTTCTGAGAGGCTCGGGATAAAGAAAATCCTGCGAGAGAACAGAATAAAGCCGTGTGACTCCTTTTTCGGAGCCTGCCGGTTCGGTGAAGGCCGTGTGTGTTGCAAAGCATACTGGGAAATCAGTCACCGAAGGAAGGTTAGAGCGGTAACCGTCACTGTTTTTCTTGTTTAGGGTCCAGTATGCAATCTGTGCCGGCTCATCAAACCATACTTCTCCGACAACGAAGAATCCGGGAAACTCATCAGTGACATGTTTTGCCCATCGCGACATCATCGCCGGATCAGGATATGGGTACGTATCCATCCTGATGCCGTCAAGGCCTGACCAGGCTATCCACCAGAGGCTGTTCTGTGTCAGGTAGGTTTCCACAAGAGGGTTGCCCTGGTTAAGGTCAGGCATTGTGACATCAAACCAACCCTGCTCCATCAGTATTCTGTCTCCCTTTGCAGCATAAGGATCCATGTATGTCGAAGCTTTGTAATTCGTCCGGGTAAACACATCGAACTGATGGATCCAGTCGCTTGAGGGCAGGTCCTTCATCCACCAATGGTCTGAACCGATATGATTGAAGATCATGTCCATCACCACCTTCATTCCTTTGTCATGGGCCTGTGATACCAGTTGCCGGAAATCTTCATTGGTGCCGTAACGCGGGTCGGACCGGTAAAAATCAGTCGTTGAATATCCGTGATAGGAAGATCTTTGCTGGTTGTTCTCAAGGAAAGGATTAAGCCATATGGCTGTCACTCCAAGGTCTTTCAGATAGTCAAGGCTATTTGTTATTCCCCTCATGTCGCCTCCGTGTCTTCCTCCCGGTTTACTCCTGTCAGGCTGTTCGGTCATGCCTTCGACACTGTCATTGGCCGGATCGCCATTGACGAACCGGTCAGGCATGAGCAGATAGAGCACATCGGAGCTGTTGATTCCCCTGGCGCGACCGGCGGGACGTTCATACAGCGGATATTCATGGGTGAACTTTTTCTTTCCGCTGGTGAATGTAAGAGTGACAGTGCCGGGCTTGGCATTGCTGCTAATATTCAGGTTTACAAAGAGATAGTTTGGGTTGTCAGTTTTAACAACAGTAGCTACCTCAACACCGGGGTAATCAACAGTTACATCAAACGAACCCAGCCCTTTTCCGTAGATCATTAACTGAACAACAGGTTCTTTCATTCCTGTGAACCATGACGGGGGCTCAACGCGTTCTATCTTCTGACTAAGGAGAGTTGATATCTGCACCCCAAGAAGTATCACCACCATCAAAAATCTATAATTCTTCATCACTTCTCAATTTTTTTCATTTCTCCCGGCCCCAGCATGAACTCTTTACCATAAAGCGCCATGGGAATGGTTTCCGGCGACAGGTTTATGACACTGATAACTTTGCCGTTAACTTCAATTCTGAGCGGGTTGTTACGAAAGAGTATTATGAATGAATATGACTCCCAGGCCGATGGGATAACAGGACTAAAACAGACTCTGTCATTTCTGATCCTCATACCTCCGAAGCCCTCTACTATTGATAGCCAGGTGCCTGCCATGCTGGTTACATGCAGTCCGTCCTTTACCTCCCTGTTATAATCATCAAGATCAAGCCTGGCGGTTCGCAGGTAAAGCTCATATGCCCTATCAGTATCATGAAGCCTTGATGCCAGAATGGAGTGGACGCTTGGTGACAGCGATGACTCATGAACACAGCGGGATTCATAGAAGTTGAAGTTGCGTCTTATTGTCTCTTCGTCATAATCATCCTCAAAGAGATAGATGCCCTGCAGCACATCAGCCTGCTTTATGAATACCGAGCGCAGTATCCGGTCCCAGGACCAGTGCTGGTTCAGTGGCCTTTCATCAGGATTGAGTTGGTCAACGGTCATATTGGCCTTGTCCATATACCCGTCCTGCTGAAGAAAGATCCCCATGTCATGATGTTCGGGGAAATACATCTTCCGGATGATCTCCTCCCACAGTCCGGTTTCCTTTTCAGAGTTTAACCCGGTACGGCTTAGCACTGAATTATACTTTACCTGGCTGGTCTCCCTAAGCCAGCGGAGGCTGCCGAGAGTGTATCTTAAGGTCCATACTGCAAGAATATTGGTGTACCAGTTGTTGTTCACATTATTCTCATACTCATTCGGACCGGTGACTCCCAGGATCACATATCTCTTTTTCTCGTCTGACCAGTTTACCCTCTGTGCCCAGAATCGCGAGATTGCAATAAGCACTTCCATCCCGTATTCCGAAAGGTAGTCATGGTCTCCTGAGTGTCTGATGTAGTTGAAGATAGCATAAGCTATCGCTCCATTACGATGTATCTCTTCAAAGGTTATCTCCCATTCATTATGGCACTCCTCGCCGTTCATGGTGACCATCGGATACAATGCCGCCCCACCTGTAAAACCTAGCTTGCCTGCGTTTTCAATGGCCTTGCCAAGCTGTTTATACCTGTAGAGCAAAAGGTTGCGTGCCACATGTGTCTTGCTTGTGCTGAGGTAGAAGGGAAAGACAAAGGCTTCGGTATCCCAGTAGGTGCTGCCACCGTATTTCTCTCCCGTGAAGCCCTTGGGCCCTATGTTTAATCTCGGGTCATCACCTGTATAGGTCTGGTTCAGCTGGAAGATATTAAACCTGATACCTTGCTGTGCAGCAATGTCTCCTTTTATGATTATATCACCGTTTTCCCATTTCTCGTTCCAGGCCTTTTTATGGCTCTCAAGCATCGCTTCGAACCCTTTGCGGGCTGCCTCACCTGCTGTTTTCATGGCCTTCTTTCCCATACCGTCTGCCGGGTGGTTCATAGAAGAGAGTACAGCCACATATTTCCTTACCTCAATTGTCTCACCCTCACGGTAATGATGCGTGAAAGAAGAGGCAGCAAAGTCTTTGTCCGTTTCAGGGGCCATAATATCATCTACGGACTTGCCATCTACATAAAAGGCGTTCTCCATAGCTGTTGCCACCACAAAAGCGGTTTTTCGTGTCTGTGCTACCAGCACAGAGCGGGCCCCATCTGACTCTGCAGTCCAGTTCTCCCAGAACTTTTCGTCATAATTGGCATCCTCATTATGTACGTCAGCATTGAGATAAGGTTTCAGCACCAGCACTCCGTTTCCCCCGGTTATCCTGACCGAGTATCTGATAACAGCTGTTTCGTGATTGCTCATTGAGAGGAAACGGCATGCACTCACCTCAGCTATTCTGCCTGAGGGCATCACAGCAGTGAAGGTACGGGTTAGAATTCCCTCTTTCATGTCCAGAATGCGCTGGAATGACTTCAATTTACAGTGGGCAAGGTCAAGCGGCTCGCCGTCGATTGTCACATCAATACCTGTCCATGAGGGCGCATTCGGCACTTTTGCAAAATATTCGGGGTAACCGTTCTTCCACCAACCCACCATGGTTTTGTCAGGATAATAGATCCCGGCAATATATGTTCCCTGCAACGTATCCCCTGAATACAACTCTTCAAAGTTTGCCCTCTGGCCCATCATCCCATTACCCAGTGAAAAGATACTTTCCGAGTCACGTCCGTTTTCCGGCTCGAACCGTGTCTCTATTATCTTCCACTCATCAGGTTGAAAACGTGATTTTATCATGTATTTTAAAGCTTTCGGATCTGTTTAATACTAATGTTTTTCAGGTCAGGCACAACAACATGTGCCCTCCCCAGGTTGACAGGGCTTCCCACACCTACACACTTCATCCCGCCTGCCAGTGCTGCTTCCACGCCTGCCCGTGCATCTTCGAATACGACACAGTTCTCAGCTGCCAGTCCAAGTTCCTCAGCAGCTTTTAAAAACACTTCAGGATCAGGCTTGGCACGATGTATCTTGTTGCCGTCAACAATGGCATCAAACATCTTTCTTAGTCCTATGCGGTCAAGAATTGTACCTGCATTCCTGCTGGCAGAGCCTATAGCTGTCAGTATCCCCTCGCTGCGGAGCAGGCCAAGCAGTTCAATACTTCCCGGCAGGATCTCATCAGGAGTCATGTGCAAGATATATTCTACATACCAGTTGTTCTTCCTGGTGGCAAGCTCTATCTTTTCTTCGTTATTCTTCTCTATTCCTCCCAAACGCAGCAAGATCTCAAGAGATGCCATGCGGCTTACTCCTTTTAAAGCCTCATTTTTATCCTCGGTAAAGGTAAAGCCCATCTCGTCGGCAAGACGCTGCCACGCCAGAAAATGGTATCTGGCAGTGTCAACAATGACACCATCGAGGTCAAAAATACATCCCTTAAGAACCATCACTATCTCCTGTCATCAACATCCTTAACAAATATCACTACGGCTGCTGCTATTATCATTGAGATGCCTCCTGCTATAAGAGCATTCATTGTATTACTGTCAAAGAGATGCTGTACCATGCTGCCGAGTATGCTGGCTGCAAGGATCTGGGGTATAACGATGAAGAAGTTGAATATCCCCATATAAACACCCATTTTATTCTGGGGAAGCGAACCTGTGAGAATGGCATAGGGCATTGAAAGAATGCTGGCCCATGCCATGCCTATGCCAATCATTGGCAGAATAAGCAACTGAGGGCTGCCGATAAGACTTATGGAGATGAGGCTTATCCCCCCGGCGGCGAGACTGATAGAGTGGGTTATCTTCCTGTTTGTCAGCCTGGCCAGCACGGGCAATAAAAATGCTACCAGTGCAGCAAATCCGTTGTAAACGGCAAATAGTACCCCCACCCAGTTGGCGCCTTTGTTGTAGGCTATTGAGGTAGTGTCAGTGGTGCCGTAGATCTGTGAAGTTACGGCAGAAGTTGTGTATATCCACATTGCAAAAAGAGCAAACCATGAAAAGAATTGTACCACGGCAAGCTGACCCATTGTGGGAGGCATGTTCTTAAGGTCACTAAGTATTGAATTGAGGCCGTTGTCTCCCTTGCCGGCCGACTGGAATGCACCAGCAAGAATCTGCAGCAGCCCGAATATAGATACACCGCCGGCGAGAATGTAGAGTTCCTTCTCAAGATCAAGTCTTAACAAAATTAATGTCATTACAATCCCTACTCCGAGCCAGATCAGCCCCGGCCTGAAGAAATTTATGGGATTGTAAACTCTTTGTCCTGCACCTTCACCAGTACCCTGAATCATACCTCCGCTCCCTGGTCTCTGACCTTCTCCCGCAGTTTCCTGTAAATTGAGTATTTCTCCCCTGTTAATTTTATCGGCTTTGTCAAACTCCTCCAGTTCAGCAGGTGAGTATTCTTTTGTCCTTAATACAGTCCATAGCACTGCCAGAAAAAAGACTCCGGCACCGATGTAAAAAGCAAGCTTCACATTCAGCGGGATCAGCTTTCCTGCGGCAGGCTCCGTGGATACATTAAACCAGTTGGTAAGAATATAAGGCAGAGCGGAGGCTATGACAGCTCCGGTTCCTATAAAGAAACTCTGCATTGCGAATCCCTTTGTTCGCTGGTCTGATGATAACATATCGCCCACAAAGGCACGGAATGGTTCCATGGATACGTTGATCGATGCATCCATTATCCAAAGCATCCCTGCCGCTACCCATAATGCAGGTGAGTTGGGCATGATGAACAGTGCCAGTGACGCAAGGATGGCTCCGATAAGAAAATAGGGACGCCGTCTTCCCATCCTGTTCCAGGTTTTGTCACTCATGTGCCCTATGATGGGTTGGATTATCAATCCTGTAACAGGTGCTGCTACCCAGAGAATAGGAATATCTTCCACATTTGCTCCCAGGGTTTCGAATATGCGGCTTACGTTTGCGTTCTGAAGAGCAAAGCCAAACTGAATGCCCAGGAACCCGAAACTCATGTTCCAGATCTGCATAAAAGTGAGCCTCGGCTTCTGCCTGTAAATAACGTTCATGATCTGTCCGATATTAATTTTTTACCCACAATGAATAACCTATTCAAAAATAAACTAAAAAATGGCTTCCCGGCATTATTTGGTGGGGTCTTGAGTACGATTTTTCGGGCATTTGCGCCGGATTGATTATTTCAAACGTTTCCGGCCTGAGGAGTTTTTTATTTATATATCGCTATTTATATTAAATCTAAATAAGAGATGCCGCTATTGCCTACTACTTACTGCCTGCCTTCTTGTTTCATCCATTTCTTATATTTGATAATCGATTAAAATTTCAAAGCACAATATCATGGCAGATTTTATCTATGAACAACTCTTCCAGCATGGGAAGGATGAAACCAGTTACCGTCTTCTGACACGTGATCATGTCTCAGTATCTGAGTGTTGTGGCCGCAAACAGTTGCAGGTTAATCCTGCAGCATTAACGCTTTTGGCCCGCCAGGCATTTATTGATGTAAACTTCTTTCTCCGCACCTCGCATCTTGAGAAGCTTGCAGCTATCCTCAAGGACCCTGAAGCAACAGATAATGATCGCTTTGTGGCGTGGATAATGCTTCGCAATACAGTCATCTCGTCCGAGGGACAATTGCCATGGTGTCAGGATACCGGGACCGCAATCGTCATGGGGTATAAGGGCGAGAATGTCTTCACAGGCACCGATGATGCAGAGCCGATCAGCAGGGGTATATGGGAAACCTACGGCGAAAAGAACCTTCGTTATTCGCAGATTGTGCCTTCAACAATGTTTGAGGAGAAAAACACGGGAAATAACCTGCCGGCGCAGATTGACATTGCGTCATGTCCGGGAGACGGGTATAAGTTTCTCTTTATTGCCAAGGGTGGCGGCTCAGCAAATAAGTCATTCCTTTATCAGCAGTCGAAATCATTACTGAATGAGGCTTCCCTGAGTAAGTTCATACGTGATAAGATTGAAGACCTGGGCACCTCCGCCTGTCCTCCGTATCACCTTGCTGTTGTCATTGGAGGGACTTCGGCAGAAATGACCCTCAAAACTGTTAAACTTGCCTCGGCAGGTTATCTTGACGATCTGCCGACCAGCGGAAATAATGCCGGCAGGGCATTCCGCGACCTTGAATGGGAGAGGAGAATAAATACGATATGCCAGGAGTACGGTGTCGGAGCACAGTTTGGCGGCAAATATTTCATTCATGATGTACGCGTCATCAGGTTATCAAGGCATGCGGCCTCCTGTCCTGTTGGGATAGGTGTCAGCTGCAGCGCTGACAGAAACATAAAGGGAAAAATCACTCCTGACGGCGTTTTCCTTGAACAGCTGGAGACCAATCCTGCCCGCTTCATGCCTGACAAGGCTCCTGAGCTGGATAAGGCTGTTGAGATTAACCTGGAACGACCAATGAATGAGATACTTGCCGAGCTTACAAAATATCCTGTCAAAACCAGGCTAAATCTTTCAGGCACTCTTATTGTTGCGCGCGATATGGCTCATGCCC
>JAQBHM010000335.1:0-7689 GCA_032127795.1 Bacteroidales bacterium
ACTCATCGGATCAGGTACCAGAAACAGATCAGCCGTTGATCTGGCGCATGAGTTGCTGGCCATGGCTGATAATTCCCTTCCGGAGCTTGGCAAACTTACTGTGGGAGACATAAAGAAACTTAAGGGAATAGGTTATGCCAAAGCTGTTATAATAGCAGCTGCTCTTGAGCTTGGCCGCCGGCGCAAAATGGCTGATGCGGCTGAAAACCCCCAGATACGCTCCTCGGCAGACGTATTCAATATCTTCAGTCCCCTGATGGAGGACCTTACCCATGAAGAGTTCTGGATAATGTTCCTCAACAGGGCTAACAGGGTAACCGGTAAAATGAAGATAAGCCAGGGAGGGGTCAGCGGCACGGTGACAGACGTGAGGATCGTAATGAAAAAGGCTATTGAAACACTGGCTTCCGGCCTGGTAATCTGTCACAACCACCCGTCAGGCAACAACAGCCCCAGCGACGCAGATATACGAATTACCCAAAAGATAAAGGAAGCGGCCTCACTGATGGACATTCAACTCCTTGACCATCTGATAATATGCGGTAAAACTTATTACAGTTTTGCTGACAACGGTTCACTTTAGACTGCCCGGCTGAAAAGCTTCACCTCTGACCTGTCATCGCACAGGGTAAGCATTTCTCTTACTGACCTGCCTGTGACAGGATGAATAAAGTCGGCCGCTATTTCATTAAGAGGCTCCAGTACAAATCGTCTGTCGGCAATATGAGGATGAGGCACCTCTAAACCGGGCACAGAGATGATCTTCTCACCCCAGAAAAGGATATCAATGTCAATGTGTCTCGACTGATACCCCTGGCCCTCTCTTCGAGACCGCCCTAACAGAAGCTCCATGGAACTTATCACAGAAAGAAGAGCTTTGGGATCAAGTGTGGTGGAAATCTCAACGACCATATTCAGAAAGTACTCCTCAGCTTCGAAACCCCACGGCTCAGACTCCCATACGGAAGACCTGGCAGTTAATTTGCCTGCCTCTTTATACAGCTGATTTACAGTATACGAAAGGTAAGACAACCTGTCACCCATGTTGCTCCCGAGACCCAGCAGTACTTCTGACCTGATCCCTGCAGAGAGTAATGAAGAATCCATCCTTGTCGTTTTACTGGCATAAAGATGCTGATTTTTTTATAATTTGGCCTTGAAAATATAAGCTTAGCAAAATGAAAACCTTCTTAAAAATGACTTTAGCGACCGTGACCGGTCTGATTTTGACAGGAATCCTATTCTTTGTTATCATGCTGGCATCGCTCTCGGCATTGGTGGCCTCAGGTAATAAGCCCGTTGATATTCCGGGAAAATCAGTACTGGTGCTGAAAACAGGCACGCCAATACCAGACCGTACAAGCTCCAATCCCTTTGCATCATTTGACCCGATGTCACTGAAGCTAACCCAGACCGCAGGTCTGAATGACATCCTTGCCAACCTTAAGAAGGCTGCTGATGATGAAGATATAAGCGGGGTTCTGATTGAGCACGGTTTGATACCGTCAGGCTGGGCTACTGCCGATGAAATACAGAAGGCTCTGACAGAGTTTAAGAAGAGTGGAAAATTTGTCTACTCCTATTCAGATTATATACTGATGCAGGAGAGTTATTTTATCTCTACCGCCGCTGATGAAGTCTGGCTCAGTCCTACCTCAATGTTTTACTTTCAGGGTCTGGCAGCAGAGGTGACATTCTATAATAAGGCACTGGAAAAGCTGGGAATTGACGTCCAGGTGATCAGGCACGGTAAATTCAAAGGTGCAGTGGAGCCCTTTATGCTTGACAAAATGAGCAATGAAAACCGCCTTCAGATAACTCAGTATATCGGATCCATCTGGAACCATGTGGTGAAGGTTATTTCAGAGACGAGGGGTATCACTGAGGAACGCGTGATGGAAGTTGCAGACTCCCTTTCAGGTTATGATCTTATCCGCATGACAAGAGAAGGTTTTATTGACGGTACTATTTACCGTGATCAGCTTGAAGACAGTATCAGGAGTGCTGCAGACATTGATGAAGGTAAGAAGATCAACTATGTCTCCATGACCAAATATTCAAAGGTTCCCGTTAAGGAGCAGCATCTGGCCGGCAAAGCGAAAATTGCGGTTGTCTATGCTGAAGGGAATATTGTCCGCGGTGAAGGAGATGATATCAACATCGGCGGTACCAAATATGCAGAAGAACTTCGGAAAATACGTCGTGATACTACAATCAAGGCAGTTGTCTTCAGAGTAAACTCTCGCGGCGGCGACGCTATTGCCTCAGATATTATCTGGCGGGAGGTTGAGCTTACCAGCAAGGTGAAACCTGTTGTTGTTTCAATGGGTAACTATGCCGCCAGCGGCGGTTATTACATCTCTGCAGCAGCAGACAAGATAATAGCCTCTCCTGTTACGGTAACAGGATCCATAGGTGTATTCGGACTTATTCCCAATGCCAGTATGTTTCTTGAAAAGAAGCTCGGAATCAATACTGAAGTTGTCAAGACAAATGATCATGCTGATGCACCGTCATTAACCAGGGGATTGTCTCCCTATGAAAGGAATGCTCTTCAGGCAAATGTTGAACGTACATATAATACTTTTACAGGCGTGGTGGCAGAAGGGAGAGGCATGAGCCAGTCATCTGTTGACAGTATTGGCCAGGGAAGAGTATGGAGCGGTTCAGATGCATCAGTCATCGGTCTTGTAGACTCATTCGGAGGATTGAATGATGCTGTCATTGAAGCCGCCCGGATGGCAGGACTTGAAGAGTACCGAACCGTTGAGAGACCTGAGGCAGTTGACTTTTACACTGCGCTTATAAAGGATATGACCGGGGAGATGAGGCTCAGGATTATCAGAAATGAGCTGGGAGAAGCCTCAAAATATTACTTTGACCTGAGAGAGATGCTGGCTTCAGAAGGTGTCCAGGCACTTATGCCATATTTTATTGAGATACATTAAGATGACCCTGCTGAGGCATACTCTTCTGCGACCTCTCTCACCACTGTACGGACTTGTGGTTTGGCTGCGCAACCTCTTTTATGACCTCGGCATTCTTAAATCTCACTCATTCCCTTTTCCTATCATCTGTGTAGGAAATATCACTGTCGGTGGGACAGGGAAGACGCCTCATGTGGAATATATCGCAGCATTGCTTTCACAGTCTGCTCCCACGGCCATATTAAGCAGGGGTTATTTGCGACGCAGCAGCGGTTTCAGGATTGTGCAGACAGGAGACAGGGTAGACGAAGCAGGTGATGAGCCCTTGCAGTTGGCACAACGCCTTCCTCAGGTAAGGGTAGCGGTGGACCGCAACAGGGTGCACGGTATAAACGAACTGCGCAAACTCTTCCCGGAATTGAAGGCTATCATTCTCGATGACGGTTTTCAGCATCGTGCCGTCAAGGCCGGCCTGAATATCCTGCTTACGGATTATAACAGGATAATGACACGTGACAAACTTCTGCCATATGGACGCCTTCGCGAGAGTATCACAGGGAAAAAGAGGGCTGATATAATAGTTGTGACAAAAATGGCTGCAAAGATAAGTGGCAATGAAGCCGCTCAACTAAGCCGCGAGATAAATCCCGGGGCCCATCAGCAGCTTTATTTCACTACTTTCGATTACGGTGAGCTGCGGCCTCTCTTTAATGGAGAAAAAGAAAAAAAAATAACAAAGAGTACCGGGGTGATTCTTGTGACTGGAATAGCTGACCCAACGCCTCTGGTTGAATATATTTCATCTGTTGCAGAAAATGTCATACACTTGCAATTCAGTGATCACCATCGCTTTAGCAAAAGTGATATCATTATGATCAGCTCTGCCCTGGACAGGCTTGAACAGAATGACAAAATTGTGGTTACTACTGAAAAGGATAGTGTAAGGTTAAAAGAAATTGCTATTATTGCAGACCGTTTCAGGGAGGTCATATTCTTTCTCCCGGTAAAGGTGCGGTTTTTGGAAAACGAAGAAGAATTCATTAAAAGAGTTACGGAATATGCTGGAAAAAATACTTGAAACAGTTGAGTTTCTCAGATCCAGAGGGTTCGCTGCTCCTGAAGCAGGAATAGTACTTGGGACAGGCCTGGGCGGACTTGCCACGAGAATAGGCAACCCCACGGAAATAGCCTATGCGGATATTCCCAACTTCCCTCTGTCAACTGTCAGGGGCCATGCAGGCAAGCTTATCTACGGCGACTTCGGTGGCAGGAAGATAGTAGCCATGAAGGGCAGGTTTCACTACTATGAAGGCTACGGGGCAGAACAGGTTACCTTCCCCATAAGGGTCATGAAACAGCTGGGCATAAAAGCACTCTTTCTTTCCAATGCTGCCGGCGGAACAAACCCTGAATACAGGATAGGTGACATAATGCTTATCACAGACCATATCAGCCTTCTTCCAAATCCCCTGTTAGGTCCTAATGATGACCGCATTGGACCGAGGTTTCCGGATATGAGTGTTCCATATGACAGGGATCTTATTGCCAGGGCAGAGACTATTGCTGAAAAACTCGGCATCAAAGTCAGAAAAGGGGTATATCTCTCTACCACAGGACCCACTTTTGAGACACCGGCTGAATACCGTTATTTCAGGACTATCGGGTCTGATGCGGTGGGAATGTCAACAACTCCGGAAGTAATTACGGCACGCCATATGAATATCCCGTGCTTTGCTGTAAGCATTATTACTGACCTGGGGGTTGACGGCAAGATAGAATACACTACGCATGAATCTGTTCAGGAAGCTGCCGAGCACAGTGAGCAGAAGATGACAAAGGTGATGGAAGAACTCATCGCATCATTCTGATCATTACCGGTACACCAGGGCACATACTTTCTTCCAGCGCCGTGTCTGACCATCGGAATTATAGGACTGTGCCATTATCATATAGAGCCCTGCAGGGAGCCTGTGGCCGTCATCGCCTGTTCCGTCCCATACGAAAAGAGCTTCTTCCCCGGCAGAAAATCTCTCGGCAAGATGTCTGACCGCATACCCGCCTGCACTGAATAGGGTCACGGTAACTACATTGTCCATTCCTCCCGGCACTACCTTTACAGAGACAACATCTTCAAATCCGTCTCCGTCAGGTGATATCCTTTCGGAAGAAAGACTCAGGCCATTTTTTCCCAGATTGTCAGACAGAACAGCTGAATTCCGTGCTCCCGGCGTTCCCCAATTGCATAGCTCAGAGGCTGAGTGCCAGTTAAAGGAGTATCCTGAGGGAAGCTCCGGACTGACTTTCTCAAGGGCAATACCTTCTTTTACTGTAAGATAATCCATATGATCCGTACTTCTGTACTCAATCCTGTCAAGGATATTCATCTCCCTGTCAAGGAGTACAACGCCTCCCTCATCATCCGGCATTGAGGGCAGGGACCGCACCTGATGGATCTCCTGCCTGTCAGAACAGAAATAATAATCCGCGATAACATCCCTGCCGGTAGTCAGGGCCACATATCTGCCCGGGAGCAACTGCCTGGGAAGGGTACTCAGAGCCAGTGCAGGAGATCCCTTGGTTACATTATCAGGGAAGGAAGAAATAAAGAGCAGTGACAGATCAACTATTATATCAGAATTGTTATAGAGCTCTATATAATCGCTGCATGGGGGCACCGGATCGAACAGGATCTCATTGAAAAGGATGTCTCCTGCAAAAGGCTGCCCGGGCAGACCAAGGCTCACCGCCGGCATGCACGGGACCCTGCCTGCAAAATCCGAGACAGACACAGGTATCGTTACAGTATATACCCTTCCGGCAGTTAAAGGCTCCCTGAGAATGACTAATATGGCACGGTCAGCAATATCATCAGAAACTGCTCCTACTGCTCTTATACCGTCGATATCCCATTCATCGGGAACAAAAGCCCCAGTAACAGTCTCATCAAACACTATTCTTATACTGGTATTATCTAACGGGTATGCTGCAGTTATTTCCGGACATTGTTTATCCGGCGCCGGTATATCAAGGGAGTTGTTCCTCCCCGGTGTGCCTCCCGAAGGGTCCCCGGATGCTCTCCATGTATCCGGCGCATTAAATGGATTGCCCGTGTCAGTCATCTCCATGGACCAGCCTCCTACGGAACGCCACTCATCTTTGTAACATGCTCCGGAGTAGGTGACGGCATGGATAAGGGCTCCCCTGCTGTCACGGAGAGACAGGGTCTCGCCTCCATCATTGAGCAACGGAAAGCCGTCAAGCCCGATGGACCTTCCAAAACCTGAAAATTTATTAACGTCAGACAGGGAACATAGTATCAGTCTCTCGTTCTGCCGTATCCACAGAGCCGGAAGTATCACAGTATCATTGTCGGCAATCAGGAACCACCGGCTTAGAGAGAGGCTGTCAGCAGTCAGATTCGCCAGCTCAAGATATTCATCATCAGGAAGTTGAACAGGAGGTGAAGGATCTGCCATAATTTCCGAGATGACAACATCTCCGGTGATCCCATAAACAGGAACAAAGCCCTTTGACACTGATGATGAACAGTTACCATCACGATCACAAAGAATGTCAAATGTAATCTCGTGAGATACCCTGTTGCCAATATTATCCCCCAGGTGCAGCTCATATGTTTCCGGTGTTTTCCCTGCCACCGAAGAGACAGTGATACCGCCGCTGATTCTGATATTCGCAGTTTCCAGGACAGAGGGATCCGGTTCCTCATCAAAGGTTACCTCCAGAATATCAGGCGCCAGTGCCACTATGGAAACAATCGAGGGTGGAAGGGTATCTGCAATGAACACTCCATTCACCGATACATCATCAAGCCAGAGCAGCCTGTCTCGTGTTGATGTATAGGTGTAGCATATGCCGGCATATTTCCAAAGACTGGCTTTACTGCCCTTGCCGGCCCGGGGTTCTTGCACCATACTCTTTATCCCCTGCTCTGTCTCCCGGGTTTCCGGGTTAATGCTTACAGGTCCTTGCTTATCATTCCATAGCCCTTTCTCCGTGCCCCATGCGACAACATCCATATGCCACTCCCCTCCCGAAGATCTTGTCACCCTGATTGTAACAATACCGTCAGTTCCGATATCATTCTGCCAGTTTACACCGGTTGTTATCACAGTGGAGATCTTGCCCCCGGAGATGCGCCAGAGGCGTAACGTGTCATCATATCCGGCAAGATTCACCCCTGTGACATATCCTTCGTACCCCGAACCGGACAGGATCCCTTCTATTCCTGCATTGGAGGAAAGAATGAATGACCATTTATTGGATGATGACGGATCGGCACCATGTCGCAGTGTGAACTCCCAGGTAACCTCTCCGCATTCAGGACAAAGTCCTGATATACTGAATATAGCAATGTCGACAGCAGCCTCACTGTTGTCAAAAACATGATGAAGCGAGTATAGTCCGTTAATCGGATTGACGCCATCCGTATCCCATCTGCCCGGAGCGTTGAATATCCATCCGGCAGTAGACCCCTCCTCAAAACTGAAGGAGACCTGCGCAGAAAGGCACAGCGGCAAAAGCACCGACAACAGAGTTATGATCTTTTTCATGCAGCGAGATCAAAAAAAAACTACATTTGTCGGGTTTATCCCGAATTAAAGTTCGGACAAAAAAATTAAAAAAAAAATTTTATCGAGATGAAAGTTGCAATTGTCGGCGCTACAGGAATGGTAGGCAGAATGATGTTGAAAGTGCTCGAAGAAAGGAAATTTCCTGTTGACCTGCTTTATCCGGCAGCCTC
>JAQBHM010000336.1:0-2990 GCA_032127795.1 Bacteroidales bacterium
CTGCTTGAAGAACTGTGTGGTGATATCGCTGGCCTGGTCATCATAGATGAATGAGCGCATCATCCCTGACCTCAGGTATGCCAGTTTTGTGGCTATGTTACCCTTCTGCAGGAAAAAGGATCTGGCAGGCAGGAACTCCGGCCGGTAGCGGCTGACGGTCTCATTCCAGTCCCTTTCTGTAAACCCGTAGTGTTCTATCAGTCTCTCTTTGAAGTCCATGGAGGAATAAAGATAAGACCGTCAACGATGAAAAGCAAAATAAATGCCCGGAATTGGGTAGTGGTCTTGCCGGGGGCATATATGAGACGCAGTTGATCTTTGAGCTTATGCCCGTGTCGACTGTTACTGTCAGGATGATGAACCGTTCAGACGCTGAGCCGGTACCTGAAACTGCCATCATTTAGTGAATAAAAATATAGGGCCGGATGCCACAAACCCGGTCTTTATTGGTGGGGACAGGAAACTCTTATGCCTCAAAGATGAGCGGGGTGGAGGCAAAGAATATTAATGATCTTAGTTATGAATAACCGGAAAACCAAAGCATGAAAAAAACCTCCTCTTTCATTCTTTCACCCATTTTAATCTCTGCCGCGCTCCTTGCAGCTTTTATCATCCTGCTCTGTTTCTCTTGCAAAAGAGAGGTTGATAAAGAGGAGCTTAAGACGGAGCTTCTGACAATCCATCAGAATCTGATCAGGGCACATCTCACCAATGATCCGGCGTTGTCCGTACAAAACCTTTCGGAAAACTTTTCTTCGGTCAAAAACGGAGAAATTACATATCCTGATAAGGAGGAGGTGCTCTCCGGCCTGACTGACTATATCAGCAATACAACATTCTCAGAGTACAGAGACCTTCAGGAACCGGTTATCGGTCTCTCTGAAGACGGGACTGTTGGCTGGGTGATCGCCAGGGTTTCGGTCAGGGGCATCAGGAGGCTGAATGATGGTACTACCCGTGAAGTATCCTTTATCTGTTCATGGATAACATTATACAGTAGGGTTCAGGGCGCATGGGCGACTGAAACAGAGGTATCCACATTTCATTCACCCGGGAATTAAGAGGGGCAAGTGTCTGCCGGAATTTATATCTCATGATGAATCTGAAGACTACAGTATTGTTTTATATGATGCATTGAAAAACATTTGAACGATTATCAACTTAAAGACAATAGCAATGAAAACCGCAGGTAGAAGATTATTTTCATTTTTCTTTTGTTTTGCCGGTCTGATCATACTTGTCTCTTGCAACAGGGGTAACAGGGAAATGCAGGAGCCTGACCTTGCCATTGAAAGAGCAAAGGTAGAGCAGACCATTCGCAATAATCTGGGCTGGGCACCCACCAAGGACTTTGACCTGTTAAAGTCCACTATCTGCCTCGACTCAACATACCTTGTTGTAAATCCTACAGACAGGGTCGTCATTGGAGAAGCTGATTTCCGAACCAATGAAGAGTTTTTCAGAAGTCCGGATTTTCAGGCGGTAGGATTTGAAATCTCAGATCTGAGAATAAATTTCTCAAAAAGGGGAGATGTCGCCTGGTTCTATTGTCACCTCAACGACTGGAACACATGGAAGGGGCAGCCGGCAAACTGGGAGAACGCCAGGTGGACCGGGGTACTTGAAAAAATTGATGGTGTCTGGAGGATCAGGCAACAGCACTTCTCATATGCCCGCTAGCGAGCCTTCTCGCCCCGGCCTGATTATTTCAGAGTCACATCCAGGCAAACCGAATAACGCCTGTAGGTTTCGCAGACATTCATCAGCCCGGCCATGATCTTGTGCAGGGTACAGTACGGCACCCATACCTGAGCTTCCGATCCGCCGTAGGTGGCTCCCTTCTCCTGCTTGATGAACTGGTCAGGCGGATAGGCACTGATAAACCCTTTGCCCCAGCTCCAGTAGTCGGTACGGATCCCCTCCATACTCAGGCCTGAGTCGATGCCTGCTCTCCCAGCTGCGGGCGGAACGGATGGCGGTACCCTTCTGCATTCCTCGGCTCCCGATGGCTGCTTCTTCCCGAAGGCATTGCGAAACATATAGAGGAAATTGTCCGGGTTGGTGGCAGCGAGTCCTGTTAAGAACTTATCACGGTCCTCGATGAACTTCGTCTTCTGGTCATGAATATAAGTATTCAATGAGACCTGGCCGAGGCCAAAGAGCTCGAGCCTGCGGCGCGGTGCAGCAGGCTCTCCGGGAGAGGCATTAATTATTTCAGCCTCTCATAATGAATTCAACATCAGTACCAAACAGAATTGACTTTGCCTGATTATCGATGTACTTTTGTAAGACAGGATCTTGAAAGACTTAAATTAAAATCAGGAGGAATTACTATGGCAAGAACTTATCACAGAATGGTCATCGGCATGATCATGTTGTTTTTATTTGCGACCTGCTCCTCATTTGCACAGACAGGAAATGATCAGCAGGAGAATCTCTTATCACCTGACAGCCTGTTCAACGCTGCAAAGATTATCATTAACTCGTCATCATGTAAGGTACTCATTACAGTTGATGAGAACGGGAAACCGTTTGCAAGAGAAATGGCACCATTCCCAATTGAAAAAGACTGGGTAATATGGTTTGGGACATCAACAATCAGCCGGAAAGTAAGGCAGATCAAGAATAATCCCAATGTTGTCGTTTATTATTATGATCCCGGAGGACAGAGTTATGTTTCGATATCAGGGAAAGCGAGCCTGGTGAATGATCCGGATCTGAAAGCAAAATACTGGTTTGATGCATGGGAGAGATACTTCGAGGATCGCGACAGGGATTATATTCTTATCAAAGTAATACCTGAAAGCATGGAGGTAGTAAGCTACAAATACAATATTTTCTGGCTCAGTAACACGGATCCGCAGATGTTCAGGTTTGAATGATTCGGGGCTGAGTAAGATTCGGTAATCCATTTCCAAAAACTTCTCTGCCGGTATTGATAGCCTGCCGGCCGGTTCCTGTGTAAATACCGGGAACGCAGGTGTTCGACA
>JAQBHM010000337.1:0-2673 GCA_032127795.1 Bacteroidales bacterium
CCTTCTGCAGGGGCATCCTCTCTTACTTTGACCTCCAGATTGTTGAATACCAGCAGGTCACGCAGAAATACCATGCGATCATGTGTTAAGCCGCTTTCCACTATTGTACAGCGAACTCCGTCAATCTCTCCGATCTGATGTTTTGCAGTAGTCAGTGATCCCATCTCTTTCTCTTTTTAAATACCGTAACTTAAATTCCTGATCATCTCAAAAATACCGCTGGCAAAACCTGTTATGACTATACCGGCAATACATATCGCCAGTCCTGTCTTGGTCATGTAATCGCTCTTAAAACGGGCAATAGGATCATCATTTTTATTGATGAACATGGCTTTGACTACCAGAAGGTAATAATAAAGACCTATAATGGTATTCAGCACAGCAATGGTAACAAGCAGATAGTATCCCTTCTCAGCAGCTGCCATGAAAAGGAAGAATTTGCCGAAGAAACCTGCCACCGGGGGTATTCCTGCCAGTGAGAACATGGCAAGCATCATGACCAGGCTGAGTCCGGGATTGGTTCTGTAAAGACCGTTATACTCATCCATGCCCTCCCTTCCTGTCTGGTTTGAGATTGCCGATACCACACCGAATGCTGCAAGGTTTGAGAAGATATAGATAAGTGCATAATAGATCACCGTAGTCATCCCCAGTTCATTGCCTCCGATGAAACCGAGGAGGAAGAATCCTGCATGTGCTATGGAGGAGAAAGCAAGGAACCGCTTCATATTATTCTGCCTGATAGCGAACAGGTTACCTACTGTCATCGTAAGTACTGCTATAACCCATATTATACGCTCCCAGGTCTGAATGATTACCGGGAAAACGGTAAAGAGCACAATCATAAAAATGAATGCTGCAGCACCTTTGCTCACAACTGAAAGGTACGAGGTGATGTTTACAGGTGCACCTTCATAAACATCAGCTGTCCACAGGTGGAATGGCACCAGTGACATCTTGAATGCCATTCCGGCAAAGAAGAATATGAAACCGAGCACCGTCAGGGGCATTGCTGAAGCACTGGCGGCTATACCGGCAAAGTATAATGAGCCAGTTGTTCCGTATATCATTGAGAGACCGAACAGGAGTATTCCTGATGAAAGGGCAGAGGAGAGAATAAGTTTTATACCTGCCTCTGCCGAGTTGTTCTTGTATCTTTCAAAAGCGGCAAGTGCAGCCAGGGGTATGGTTGCCAGCTCCAGTCCGAGGTAGAACATTATGAAATGACCTGAGGAGATCATGAAGTTCATCCCTATAAGTGTTGAGATAAGAAGCATGAAATACTCGCTTGTCCTGTCAATGTTCTCAGGTTTTCCAAGCCAGGTGAATGACTGTATGAGGACTATCAGCGTTCCTATATTCAGTATATTCTTCATCAGCAGGGTAGTCCTGCTTGACTGGAACATCTCCCCGAAGATAGATCCTTCAGTCCCCGGGAGGAAGCCTGCCGCAGTAATTACCGCAAAAAGAATTATTGCGAACCCTCTGAGCTTTCCCTTTTTTTCCTCAGCGGTGAAGATCTCACCGACAAGTATTATAAGGAAGGCAGCTGTCAGCAGCAGTTCGTGACGCATTAATGCAAAGTTTTCCAGACTCATCTTCGTCTCAGGTTTAATTTTTTTCCTGTTGTCAAAATAATTAAAGCAGTTTATCAACTATGGGCATCAGGCTCTCCTTTATCATTGATGCAAGGCCCAGCGGTGCCATACCGATGTAAATGATTCCGGCCATCAGTGTCAGCACTGACACGCGCTCAAACCATTTTGCATCACCCAGATTATCAAAATGATGATCCTTTATCGGGCCGAGCAGCAGGATAGCTACCACCCTGAGGATATATACCGCGGTAATCACTATTGAGGATACCGCAATGATGGTTGCCACACGGTGGAAAAGGTCAGGATGCTGGAATGCGCCGAAGAAGATTGACATCTCGGCAACAAAGCCGCTGAATCCCGGGAGGCCGAGTGAAGCAAGACCTGCCATGACATAAATGACTGAAAGAAAAGGAATGACCTTCATCAGTCCGCCCATCTCATTGATCATTCTTGTATGAGTCCTGCCGTATATCATTCCAATAAGGGCAAAGAAGAGGGCTGTCATCAGTCCGTGTGATATCATCTGCAGAACGGCTCCGCCAAGGGCATGCTGGTTCATCATCAGCACTGCAAAAAGCACAAGCCCGCAGTGGCTCACCGAAGAATAGGCATTGATGTACTTAAGATCCTTCTGCGCTATGGCCCCAAAGGCGCCGTATACGACACTTATTGTAGTAAGGATGATGAATATCCATGCCATTTCATTGGCGGCCTCAGGCATCAAAAACATGGCCACTCTGAAGGCACCGTATCCACCCAGCTTCATCAAAACTCCGGCATGAAGCATAGAGACAGCAGTGGGAGCAGAGGCATGACCGTCAGGAGACCAGGTATGGAAGGGGAAAAGGGCACCCAAAACACCAAAACCAACAAAAGTCAGCGGAAAGAAGATCCTCTGCGCTGTCATGGGAATGGTGATTTTGGAGATCTCAAGAATGTTGAAGGTCAATGCACCACCATCAGGTGCCGAATTGAAGTATATACCTATAAGACCTACCATCAGCAGGGCTGAACCGCCCATCAGCATAAGAGTCAGCTTCATAGCTGAATATTCCTTCGGGCCGCTGCCCCAGAT
>JAQBHM010000338.1:0-9058 GCA_032127795.1 Bacteroidales bacterium
TGTCTCAATATTCTCAATCCTGATGATTCTGCCTTCCTTAATTACCGCAACCCGTTTGCAGAACATCTGGACTTCACTGAGAATATGAGAAGAAAAGAATATTGTCATACCCTTTCTGTTCTCAGTCCGTAAAAGTTCGAAAAACTGCTCCTGCATCAGTGGGTCGAGGCCGGTAGTCGGCTCATCAACAATAAGCAGTTTAGGGTGATGCAGGAGGCTTTGCACGATAGCTACCTTCTTCCTGTTACCCATGGAGAGATCTGAGATCTTCCGTCTTAGGTCCAGATCGAACCATGTTGAGAGTTCAGCTATACGCTGCCGGGCATCCTGCAACCTGTAAAACCCAGCACCATAGCTGAGGAATTCCCTGACCTCCATGGATTGATAAGCGTTTGCGTCGGAGGGGATATAACCAACTGCGGACTTAATCCTTTTTGTTTCCCTGGTGACATCCATCCCCATGATCCTTGCGCTGCCCCCGGAAGGGAAAATCAGATTCAGCAACAGGCGTATAGTGGTTGACTTTCCAGCTCCATTAGGTCCGATAAATCCGAATATCTCACCTTCATCTACTGTCAGGCTGACATTCTCAATACCCCTGGCCTTTCCGTATGATTTTGACAGATCTGTGATTTCTAAGACAGGTGTGTTCATTCCAGACTATTTTGCCCTTATACCCGGAATGTTTCAGTTTTGGGGCCCTGTCTTCATTTTTGACCGAAATGCATCAAGACTGATAACAAACCTGATCCTGTCTTTGAATGGGCCACAAATTGACCGAATGTTTCCGGAGACAACCAAAGGTAAATAAATCTCGAAGAAATCCCATATTCCGGCTTTCAGTCCTGCTTCATAAAAGATCGGTGATTCATGGTTCCCTGATAAACCGTGGTCATTTATCATCAGGTTGACAAATGGTTTAACCGGCAGTTTACCTGCCTTTCCAGGCAGATTTGATGTGAATGAGAGAGAAATAAGCCAGTTGCTGTATCCGAGACTGTCATTAACAGGGGACACCAGACCTCCTTCATTGGGGGTCATCTGTCTTGACCACATTGTCTGTGGAAAGATGCTGAACCTGTCCGGGTAAGTTCCCCCATACAGATATTGCTCCCCTCCGCTCCTGCCACCGGCGGCAAGTGAATAAAACGGTGCGTCCGAGGCAGATCTTAACATTGTTCCTGCAAATAGCCTAATATCCAGACCGTTACTTCTTCCAAAATAACTGAGTCTGTAATTGAATTCAACGGCTGTCTTCCGGAAGTCCTTTCCTGATTCAACAGAGGCCGATAGCCTGAATGGATTAATTATGCCGGTTTTATTCAGGAGGTACCCGAATTGCAGATAAGAATTCATTTTTGCCTTTTCAGCCTGCATGATCTGAGCCAGGTCTGAAGCGGCAATATAATTGGCGAAGATGTTATGCCTCAGTGAATTGGTCATCTTTACGGGTCTGAAAAACAGGGTAAGTCCAACTTTTGCCGTATGGTAGTTCTGATTGCCTGGTGCTCCGAAACGAGAACCTTCCAGGGTGACTGTTGCCATCCTTATCAGATTATCATAAGGGGCGATGTTAAAGAAGATCCGGCCATACCCGCCCAGATCCGAATTTTTGAATCCATAAAACGGCATAACAAGATATTCAACTGGTTTTGGCATGATAATGCCGTTATGCAGAGCCACCCCGGCCATAAAGCCGTTCTCCCTGTTCCAGTTAACCATAGGAATATAGATCAGTGCGCGTTTGTCAGGATCTTCAATCAGTGAGAGCAATAGCTGAGTCCGTACAGGGTCATATTTCCGAAAGATGCCGGATGTTCTTATATTATTGTTCAGCCTGTATAATTCCGGCATAACATGTGTGGGATCGATCTTTATCTCTGTATAATAAGCTGCTGGCAGGCTGATCAGTCTGGTTCCCGTGAAACCGTCTGTCCAGGTTTCAAAAATGACGGAGTCTCCGTTCATACCGGTGATGATGAGGGGTGATGCCAGTTCACCTTTGTTTTTCACAAGCAGTTGTCCGTTATCTTCACTTTTTATTTTATAATCAAGCCTCTTAACTGTGCCCAGAAGATCACTGAAGAACCATGCCAGATCTTTATTAGATGTTGTTTCAAAGGCTGCGCGCAGGTCATCGGGACCGGGATGTTGTGATGACCACTTTCGGTAATACTCCTTCATTGATGCATCAAAAAGCGAATCACCGAGGTAAGCCCTGAGATAATTGAAACTCATGGCAGCCTTCGCATAGATAATAATGCTGTAATTCAAAGGGGTATATTCAGTTGCTGGCAGGTTGGCAGGCTGTTCCATGTTACTGCGGGCCTGCAGCAACCATTCTATCTCTTCCATTCTCTCAACCGGCAGTTGGTCCAGATGGAAGAATGCTGCCATCTTCCGGTTTTTAATATAGATGTCCCAGAGTTTGGTCCCCGGATATTTTTCAGTCATGTAGCGCGAAGTATAGGCACTGACAATCCCCTCGTCCAAATAGGGATACCGGCGTTCATCGGATCCAAGGGCACTGTAAAACCAGCTGTGACAGGTTTCATGAGCTATCACCTCGTCAAGGGCATAGGCATCATCTGCGAGACCTATTACGGTGATACCGGGGTATTCCATCCCCGCCCCGGCACTCAGGGCGCTCTGGAGGGCTGTAAAGGAGTTATAGGGATAGTCTCCTATCAGGTCAGAGAAATACAGGACAGCATTATTAACATACTCCAGAGCATCTTTCCAAAGCACTGCCTGACGGTCAGTGAACATAACCCATGTTGTTACCTCCCTGCCTGAGTCAGGAAGCTTCACTGCTCCTTTCATCACATTGAAACGCTTATCGGCGAACCATGCAAAGTCATGAATCTTATCGGCAGTATACCGCACAGTTTTTATATTCTCAGATGAAGGGGGGAAAGCAGCCTCACCGTACTGCACCCTCTTTCTCCATGCCGTATCGGCAGCAACGCTGCTGAGCATAATCATTTCACTCTCATCCTGAAGGTCTCCTGTGGCGCCAACTATGTAATTTTCAGGCAGAGTAATACTTACCTCAAAACTTCCGAATTCTGAATAGAACTCCCCCTGGTCAAGGTAAGGCATTTGGTGCCAGCCGGATTTGTCATAGACCGCAGGTTTGGGAAACCACTGGGAGATCTGGTACGATTGCCCGTAATGGCCCAGTCGGGATGTCACTCCTTTTGGGATTTTAACATGGAAGGGGGTTGTAACGGTGATGGTGTCACCCTGGGCGATGGGATTGTCAAGTTCTATTCGGCAAATGTCAGGGTTACCCGGGATCCGAGACCATTCAACCTCCCTTTCATCCACCATAAAGTTAAGCGAATCAATATATCCCTTCAATTCCGGATCGTTGAAAAGGGCTTTCTTCCCGCCTGTGTTTATCAGCTGCTGCGCCAGAGCCGTGCTATTGTCAGAATAGGCATCAGGCCACAGATGAAAATACAAGAAGCGAAGAGTATCAGGCGAGTTGTTAATATAATCTAATGATTCAAAGGCATGTAGCTCATGGTGTTGGTCATCCAGTGTAACATTGATCCTGTAATTTACCTCCTGCTGGAAATATGTCTGAGCGTAAATGCCGGGAGTAAGAGTGGAAGCAATCAGGAAAATGAGAAATAAGTGCCTCATATAAAAATAATTGCAGGGTATTATAATGCAAAAATAAAAGACTTTGATCAATCTTTCACTTACAGGTCAATAGCTTATTAATTTAAAAATACACTGACAGCCAGGTCTGTCAGTGTATTCAAAACTAAACCTCAACCTCAACTTGAAACCCCAATATATATAACCTGGAAAATATCAATTACATATAAAAAATCACTGGGAAGCCAGATGATTAAAGTAAAATGATCACGAGGATAATTATCAGAAGCAGGGTTCCGGCGCCTATGTAATATCCACCGCCGTCCTTTACTGTCTTCTTAATTCCCTTTAGTTCTTTCTTCAGGTCGCTCTTCTCTTTGTTTGTAAGGTTTTCCTTTTCCATATCGCGAATTTCTTCGACACGGGTTTTCAGTCGGCTCATCTCTTCTTCCGACAACCTGTTTTCCGTTGTGACTGGAGTGGCAGGGTTCTCGGATACACGTTTAGGGTCAGACTTAATAGCGAAAGCTGTTGTTGCACTTAATGAGAAAATCATTAAGAATACCAGATAAATAATCTTTTTCATTTTGTCCTGTATTTTAATATTTATTTCGGTATAAAAGTAGATAATGGAGTATTTCAAGTTGTTATACAATTCTTGAATTAAGTTACATAATTCACACATTCACCATATTGTAGTCAGATCCTCAATGGAAAAATGGAGAAAAACTTTAATTTTGAGAAGTTGTATAAGCCCTCGGGAAATTCTGCCTCATGAAACTCTTCATTAAGAATATGGTTTGTATTCGCTGCAAAATGGTGGTGAAGTCAGAGCTTGAAAAACTTGGGATCGAATACACATCCGTTGAGCTGGGCGAGGCCAATATTAACAGGGGTATTTCACCCGAGGAGAAGGGAAAGCTGAATACCGGTCTGCAGAAATCAGGATTGGAGTTAATGGATGATAAAAAAGGTATTCTTATCGAAAAAATTAAACACATTATAATTGAATTGATCCATTATTCAGACGATCAGCTGAAGACAAATTTGTCCGATCACCTGAGTGAAAAACTCAACTACGATTATACTTATCTCGCCAATCTTTTCAAGGAGGTTCAGTGCACCACTATTGAAAAATATCTTATCATGCATAAGATTGAAAAGGTCAAGGAACTGCTTGTATATGATGAGCTCAATCTTACTGAAATAGCCGACAAACTGCACTACAGCAATGTGGCCCATCTCTCGGGCCAGTTTAAAAAGGTTACTGGACTGACCCCCTCCCATTACAAGCTACTCAAGAACAAGAATCGCATCACGCTGGAGAATGTGTGAATAATGTAATTCTTTTCTGAAATTGTGTAACAGCCCTGCAAGGGAAAGGCAGACCTTTACGGTTCAAAATCAACAGGTTTTCGAAGAGGAGATTTACCGCAATTCTTTTATGGTCCAAAAAACAAAGGGTGGAATGGTACTTTATATAAAAAACATGGCCTGCATCAGGTGTAAAATGATTGTAACGTCGGAACTGGAGAAACTTGGACTTCATAAAATTTCATTAGGACTGGGTGAATTGAAGATTAAAGAAATCATTTCACCGGATAAGCGGGTGCAGCTTGATAATGCATTAAAGAGATCGGGGTTTGAACTTTTAGACGAGAGTAAGGGCTACCTGGTAGAAAAGATCAAGAGAATAATTATTGAACTGGTTCACTATTCGGATGATCAGTTGCATCAGACCCTGCCAGAATATATTGGCAGGAAGCTCCATCTTGAATATGCCAGCCTGAACACTCTTTTTTTTGAGGTTCAAAACACCACCATTGAAGATTACTTTAACTTTCACAAGATTGAACGGGTAAAAGAATTGATTGTCTACTATAAGCTGGGTTTGAATGAGATTGCCCACCAGCTAAACTATAGCAGTATTTCTCATTTAACAAGTCAGTGTAAAGCAATTACCGGGCTTCCTCCCTCACACTTTCAGAAGATGAGGGAAATCAGAGGTTCTGCAAAGAGAAATGTGAGAATGATGTAACATATTCTCAAACTTGTGTAACAGATGGTGAATGTGGAGTACCCACCTTTGTACCATGAAGTCTGATTAAGGCTGGCGGCAGGTCCGGGATTACCTGCATCAATGATCAGAGCCCCAGCCCAGATTTAGAAGTAACATATTATGGAAAACCAGGATATCGATAAATCCAGAGCATTCATTATTGTAGAAATAATTGAATATGTCCCTAATTCCGTAGTCTCAAAAACGATTATCAAAAAGTCAACCGGAAATGTCACCGCCGAAGCTTTTGACACAGGTGAGGAATTGACAGAAAAGATATCGCCGTTTGACACCTTCATCCAGATAATTGATGGCAGGGCCGAAATAGCAATTGACGGGAAGTCAAATCTTCTTGAGAAAGGTCAGTCAATAATAATACCGGCCCACACTTCAAACATTATCAAGGCAAATGAGAGGTTTAAGATGCTTTCAACAATAATTAAAAGTGGTTATGAGTAGGAACATAAATAATAAATCCAATACTAAGCTTGTTGCGGATGGAAACAGTTTTAAACTGGCTGTATCATCCTTTTATAAAACAATTTAATAATTAAAATTATGGGAAATTTACTTTATGTAGTTGCAGTTGTATTAGTCATTGCATGGCTGGTAGGATTGGTCGGATTTCATGCCGGCGGAATCATCCACGCATTGCTTGTTATTGCAGTTATTGCTGTAATCTTCAGGCTAATTCAAGGGAGGAGATTATGAGTACGGGTAAAGTTTTACTGGGTGTAGTTGCTGGCATTGCTGTCGGTGCCCTGGCAGGGATATTATTAGCACCTGAAAAGGGTGCGGTTACACGTAAAAAGATCGTCAGTAAAGGACATGATCTTACCGAAGGCCTGACTGAGAAATTCAATGAATTCCTTGACAGCATCAATGATGAACTTGAAAATGTAAAAGAGAAGGCCGAAAATATCAAGACTAAATCAGAATCGGCGAAACCGGAGGCAAAAAAAGCATCAAGCTCATAAACCACTGAACTGACACTATGGAGGAGAAAGAAAACAGTACGCTTGAGTCATTGTTGGAGAAGAGTGAAGAGTACGGTAAGACAACCATTGAGTTAATCAAGCTCAAAGCCCTGGATAAGACTGCGGAGATTACTTCCTCGTTGCTTCTTAAGGGGACTTTCATCATAATTCTGTCAGTATTCTTCATTATGGTTACAATTGGTGTAGCTCTCCTGCTTGGAGAACTGTTTGGCAAGATATGGTACGGATTCTTTGCTGTGGGAGGATTATACGGGGTAATTGGTTTTATTCTCTATTTCCTTATGCACAAGTGGTTTAAGAGAGTTGTGGGGAATTTTATCATCAGACAGGCGCTTAAGGAGGATTAAATGCAAAAAATAACATCCGTTATTGAGATAAAAGATGCAATCCGGCTGTTGGAAGAGAGACAAGCCGAAGAGGGTCAGGTTTTAAAGGAGCATTTCTTCGTGGTTGTTAACAGTGCAAAACCCATAAACCTTATCAAAAACACCCTTCATGATGTGACTGCGTCTCCGGATCTGTTAAGCAATATGCTTAGCACCACAATAGGTTTGGCCGCCGGTTATCTGACCAACAGGACTCTTGTAAGGTCTACCGGGGGTGTATTTAAAAAGCTGCTGGGGACTATCCTGCAGTTCAGCATCACCACTGCTTTCGTGAGAAATCCGGAGGCTGTTAAGTCATGGGGTCACAGTCTTATTCAGCGTTTTTTCAGTAAGAAGGCAAGTCATTAATAATATTCCCCGTTACCTAAGGTTACAATGGACAATGAATTGAGACTTCCTGTTTTTGTCAGGGCATCCCTTTATTTTGTGGGGATGTTTGCCCTGCTCTCCATGCTCTATATCGGAAGGGGCATTATCGTCCCTATACTTTTGTCAGTTATTCTGGCCATTGTCCTCCACCCTGTCGTGAATCTCCTCTCAGGCAATGGAATAAACAGGGTATTGGCAATTATCATTACTTTGATACTTGCCATTGCGATAATAGCAGCCATCGGTACATTTTTCGTTTCGCAGGCGGGACGTTTCAGCGAATCATGGCCAAAGCTGATTGAAAAGCTTACAGATACACTCAATGAGACCGTAAAATGGGCTTCGGGCTACTTCGACATAAGCTCTCACAAGATCATTGACTGGATAACAAAAACCAAGGGCGAAATATTTACTTCAGACAGCACCTCCCTAGGACATACTCTCAACAGGCTTGGCACCGGAGTGGTGTTGGTGTTTCTGATCCCGGTTTACGTTTTCATGTTAATGTTCTACCAGCCGCTCCTGCTGGAATTCATCCGAAAGCTGTTCGGTAAGCATAACCGATCACAGGTAAGTTCAATTATTACCGAGGTAAAGACAGTAATACAGAAGTACCTGACAGGACTGGCAATAGAGGCAGTCATAATGGCGACGCTGAATTCTGCCGCTCTCCTGTTGCTTGGAATTGAATACGCCATCATGCTGGGAATTATCGGAGCGTTCCTCAATGTGATTCCCTATATCGGGGGAATAGTTGCCGTGGCGCTGCCGATGATGGTTGCGTTTGTAACAAAAGAATCCCCCTGGTATGCCCTTTATGTGCTTGCTGCATATTATTTTATCCAGTTAATTGACAATAACTACATTGTACCCAGGATAGTGGCATCAAAGGTAAAGATAAACGCCCTGGTTTCCATTATTGTGGTTCTTGCCTTCGGAGCGTTGTGGGGTATCCCGGGGATGTTCCTGTCCATTCCGCTGACAGCAGTTGTCAAACTGATCTTCGACCATATTGAACCCCTGAAACCATGGGGATACCTATTGGGTGACACAATGCCTGATCTGGCTATTTTTAAAATTAGAATAAAAATAAAGAAGAAAAAGTAATGTATTTTGCAGATAATCAACAAAAAATGTCATTCTTCAAAAAATAATTCGTACATTGCGCCCGTTAATTTAAAATCAAATAATGAACAACGGAACAGTAAAATTTTACAATGAATCCAAAGGATTTGGCTTCATTAAAGATGCAAACTCACCAAAAGAGTATTTTGTACATTCATCAGGGCTGAAAGATTCAATCAATGAAAATGACGAAGTAACTTTCGATTTGCAAGAAGGAAAAAAAGGATTAAATGCGGTCAATGTTAAACTAGCTTAGTTTATCCATTATAAAACATTTAGGATTTTGAGTCCCGCCTTACCGGCGGGGCTTTTTTTTTGTCTTACAGCCTGAGCTGATGTGGAAATAATGTAACTCTTTTAATAAGTTTTGTAATACCCTTGGCAGTCAACCTGATTACCTTTGATTTCAACTAAATACCGGAACAAAATGGAATTACTGAACAATGAATTGATTCAGAAGCTTCTTGCTCAACACGAGGCCCCATTTCTTTCACTATACATGCCTACCCACA
>JAQBHM010000339.1:0-4476 GCA_032127795.1 Bacteroidales bacterium
GTCCGTAGCTATTGACATAACAGCCTTGATTTCGCTTCTGGTCAGGGAATCAGTGATTCTGTCAGCAAATGATTCATATTTAAGGTCTCCTTTGCTGTCAGGTTGAAGAAAACCGAAGTCGTTAGTACCTCCCACATATACCACCCCCCTGTAATCTGATGCCAGGGCATTTATACGCTGTGGTCTGTTAAGAGGAATCAGTTTCCACTTTAGACCATCATATGTCAATACACCCTTGCTCTGGTTACCGAAAAACATTACACCTCTTGTGTCCATGGTTATGCACAGGTTCAGTGGATCACCGTCAGTCTCCAATGCATCAACAGTGGTTACTATAGGCGTACCCGACCTGTTCACCTGTGCAGTAAGAGAAGTCGGTAGCATTGCTAATATTGATAAAAGCAGGAAAAGAGGTTTCATTAAGTTCGTATTTCCCATTACAAAGGTTAAATATACAAAATACAATTTGAATCAGGTCGTGGCTTCCTCTTTGCAGTCAAAGCAGGATTTTTTACTATCTTGGCATTTCTTAAGGTAGTAAATGAGGGTAAATTTAAGAGATGCCATTTTCATGGCAGGGTTGTATCTGCTGCCCTACCTGCTTATAGCCCAGCCATCAGGTCATTCCGCGTCGTCATCCGGGAACGGGATGCGTATGGATGAAATCAGACAACCTGACGAAATAAGATATTCAGGCTCTTCATCCACCCTGCTGAAAAGCAATGACCCGTCAGGCAGGTATTGCAGAATAGTAATACCCGGGCATCACTTCACATCAGAGACAGGAAAACCGGAGTTGCCTGTTTACAGCCGTATTATAGAGGTCCCCCAGGGAATGAGGGCCAAAGTATCTCTCTCCGAAATTGAGAGCAGAAAGATCAGCTTCGCCGATCATAAAATGAAGGGGCTTCTGATATATCCGTCACAACCTTCTAAAACCAAGAATGAGATCCCCGATGAGAAGGTGGTGATAATCGATAAGAAAACATATGAGACGAGGGGCATCATCAGTCATGATACTGTTGTCATTGACCATATCGGAACATTTCGAGGCACTGAATTGCTGAATGTGGCCGTTTATCCTGCTTTTTACAATCCGTCAGACGGCTCAGTAGACCTTATTACTTCTCTGAAACTCAATATTGAATACGAAGATGACCCTTCAAAAGGAACATTCACTGAACCTTACCCGGTGACAAAAGGCAATGAAGGCTCAAAAGATTATATCACAGGATACACTGACATGCCAGTAAGCATGGTAATTATTTCTGACCCTCTCTTCAGAAAAGCGCTTGAACCACTCATTCACTGGAAGACTCAGAAAGGTATAAAGATCAAAACAATCTACAGGAAACCTGGACCTATTGATAATGTCTTTACATATCTCAAGGATTCGCTCACAACAGTATACGGGAACAGTGTGGCATCAGGGAATCCTGTCCAGTATCTGCTTATTGTGGGAGACCTCTCCTTTATCCCGGCATCACGGGGAACCACAAATATATCCGATCTTTATTACGGCGAATTTGACGGTGAGGGTGATTATATCCCCGAACTGTTCATCGGAAGGCTGCCTGTTAAAGACACAATCCAGCTGGAGGGAATTGTCAAAAAAATCATCGATTACGAAAGCTTCAACTTCTCCCCCTCCAACTCTTTCTGGGCAGGCGCTCTGACCACTGCCGGCAATGACGCCGGATATCAGAATTTAATGAATGGGCAGGTCAATTACATCTACGACAATTATTTTGATCCTGATCCAACAATTAACGGTTACAGATGGAGGTATCCGGAATCCCCACAAAAGGATGATTCTCTTAAAATATTGTTTAACAATGGATTGAGCATCCTGAACTATACAGGTCACGGTGACCCCGGCGGCATGAGTGACCCTTCTTTCAAAGTAGCGATGGTCAGCGGACTGACCAATACGAACAGGTATCCGCTGATAATTTCCAATGCTTGCCGGACAGCTCAGATAAATGTGACACCCTGTTTCGGAACTGAAATTGTTAATGCTTCAGGCAAAGGTGCTCTGGCATTCATAGGCTGCACAAATGACTCTTACTGGGCTGATGATTTTTACTGGGCTGTTGGTCCCGGGACTCCGGGACTTATTGCAACATTTGAAAATACCGGAGCCGGTGCTTTTGACAGACTTTTTCACACCCACAATGAAGAACCTGGCGAATGGTTTTATACCCTGGGCCAGATAAACTTTGCAGGTAATCTTGCAGTGTCATCAAGTACGAGTTCAAGAAAAAAATATTACTGGGAGACATATATCCTGCTGGGAGACCCGTCGCTTTCACTTTATATCGGAAAACCTGACACTTTCAAAATCTCTGTACCGGATTCCCTCCCGGCTGAAATTCCCACTTTGAATTTCTTTGCAAAACCTCTGTCATATGCCGCTATTTCTGACTTTGACACACTGTGGGATGCTAAGTTCGTCACCCCTTCAGGGATTGCTTCTCTGACAATTCCTCCGGGCATTAAAGACTCATGCCTTTTAATGATTACCGGACAGAATATGCTTCCCTACAGGAAAACTATACACTTCGGACCAGTGGCAGGAGAATTCCTTATAGCAGAGAATATTATCTTCGATGACTCAGGCGGCAACAATAACGGAATACCTGATTTTGGGGAGAAGATAAATCTCAGAATGACTGTAAAAAACATTGGAGAGGGTGATGCCGCAGATCTGACAGCAAACCTTTCTGTACTGTCAGGGATGATCACCGTTGAAAAGGGTTCAGCTTTTATAAGCACTCTGGTAAGCGGTGGTTCATACAACATAAGCACCGATTTTATTTTCAACGTATCAGATGAAGTCACTGACGGAGAGATGGCTTCTCTGCTCCTTACTCTTACAGATGAGATGAAAGTCTTTAATTTTGGCATCGAGATGACACTTCACGCCCCGGAGCTGAAGATCATTTCATCAATTCCTGATGACAGTCAGACAGGCAACTCAAACTTCCTGCCAGATCCCGGAGAATCTATTATGATTGATGTCAGGATTGCCAACAGAGGTTCGAGCAGGACTGGTGGAATATTATCCATCAACGAGACAACGCCTTACCTTTCAATAATATCAGGCAGTTCTGATATTGGGATACTGGAGCCGGGAAGTGAGAAAGTGATCAGCTTCGCAGGAGTAATATCGCCTGACGCTGTTGCAGGAACAGTTGTGCCTTTTGAGATCAGCCTGGACTGCGGGAAATATTATGCCTCCGGATCATATTCATTAAGCACCGGAAAGACAAGGGAAACATGGGAATATAACAGGTTTGATGTCTTTCCCTGGAAACAGGCAGCCCTCTATCCATGGGTAATAACATCATCATCTTCATATGAGAATGTTTTATCTACCCGTACTCCAATGCTCCCTGACAAGAGCGAATCCATTCTGGCCATTACAGTTAACACACCGGTAAAAGACACCGTTTCATTCTATTCAAGGATCTCCACCGAAGATATTTATGATGAGATGATATTCAGAATTGACAGCGTTGACAATATGGTTGTCTCCGGTGAAATACCATGGAGGAAGAATATAGCAGTATTGGGACCGGGAGTACATTATCTTGAATGGGTATACAAGAAAGATGTATCTCTGAGTGGCGGACTGGATGCTGTGTGGCTTGACATGATAACCTTTCCTGACCATTCATTCCTTGAAGCTGACCTTCATATCGATACTGTCTTTGCTCCACACGAGCCTCTCATAATGACTAACATTATCATCAGGGGCAGAATCATCAATCTTGGCAGAAACACCCTGACTAGCTTTCCTCTGGCCTATACGGTTAATGACGGAGAACCCGTAAATGAAACTTTCTTTCTCAAGATTGAACCGGGTGACTCACTTGATGTTGCATTCTCAACACCGGTAAATCTGAAGCCTGATATCACATACAGGATTGAAATCATCAATCGCCTTCCTGAAGACAGTTATCAACTGAATGATACAGCATATACAATATTCATCAAGACTGATATTAATGATCCAGGGATACCCGCCGGAAGACTGATGATATCTCCCAATCCCTTTGAAAGGATGATCAATATTGACTATGAGTCATACAATATGACTGTTATTGAGATTGAAGTGATAGATCTTCAGGGACAGACAGTACTTCGACGCTCTGAAGGTGTCATTCCCGGAATAAACCGGATATCTGTTGACGGTGCCGGACTCTCGCGGGGGATATATACCCTGAGGATCAGCGATGAGGGAAAAACGGTAACGAGGAAGGTTGTTAAAGGTTAAAGTTGAAAGTCGAAAGTCGAAAGTTGAAAGTCGACAGGAGCCAGACTGAAGGGGAGCATAGAGCGGAGAGCATAGAGCATAGAGAAAAAGGTTAAAGGAGAAAGGAGAAAGGAGAAAGGAGAAAGGAGAAAGGTTAAAGGAAAAAGGAGGAGTGAATAGTGAATGGTGAGGGAAAAAGGAAAAAAGATTAAGGAAGG
>JAQBHM010000340.1:0-11624 GCA_032127795.1 Bacteroidales bacterium
ACCCGGTCTTTGATGAGGACAATGCGGTGCGTCTTCATACTGACGCTGCAGCACTGCTGGGGAGGTTTTTTATTGCCCGCAGCGTGCAGGGACTGTGCATTTCGAACCGGGGAAAGGTGCAGGGAGAAGCTCTGCGCGAACTTTCGTTTGCCATTCTTCAGGCCACGGAGGCAAGGATAACGCGTACACGATACATCTCATGCCCCACCTGCGGACGCACGAAGTTCAACCTTGAGGAGGCGGTGCGTAGAGTCAAGACCGCCACTTCACATCTTACAGGGATGAAGATAGCAGTGATGGGCTGCATCGTCAACGGTCCCGGTGAGATGGCAGGGGCAGACTACGGTTATGTGGGGGCCGGCGAAGGGAAGGTACATATCTATCGCGGCACAATGGCTGTAATGAAGAATATCCCTGAAGAGGAAGCCCTGAGCCGGCTGCTGGAACTGATTGAAAGAGATCAGACCAGCTTGTAGTCCAGCTGCTTCTTGCGGAGATCAGCCCTGGCAACCTCCACAGTCACATTGTCACCCAGCATGTATACCTTGCCGGTGCGGCGTCCTTTGATACAGTAATTGACCTCGTCATATTCAAAGAAGTCATCCTGAAGCTCCCTGATAGCGACCATCCCTTCGCACTGATTCTCAATGATCTCAACATATATTCCCCATTCTGTAACGCCTGAGATGACTCCTTCGAAGGCCTGGCCGATCTTGTCACTCATATACTCCACCTGTTTGTACTTTATTGAAGCTCTCTCGGCATCTGCAGCCAGGCGTTCTCTTTTTGAGGAGTGTTCGCACAGCTTGACGTATTTCTCACCGTCACGCGGCACCTGTTTCTCAAGGTATTTTGTGAGAAGCCTGTGAACCATCATATCAGGGTACCGCCGTATGGGCGAAGTAAAATGTGTATAATATGGAAAGGAGAGGCCGTAATGCCCTATGTTATCTGTGGAATAGACAGCCTTGGCCATTGACCTGAGGGCCAGGGTCTCAACAATATTCTGTTCCTTCTTCCCATCGACCTCATTCATGAGCTTATTCATGGCTGCCGGCAGCCCGTTCAGATCGTCAGAATCAAGAGTGTATCCGAATCTTTTGATGAAGTAGCTGAAAGATTTCAGTTTCTCGGGATTAGGCTTGTCATGTATCCGGTATACAAAGGTCTTGCCTTTCAGTCTTTTTCCAACATACTCAGCCACCTGTTTATTGGCCAGGAGCATGAATTCTTCAATAAGCTGGTTTGAGGTTCCGAACTCGCGGAAGAGTACACCCAGTGGTTTTCCGGCCTCGCTGAGGGTGAATTTCACCTCCAGTCGTTCAAAGGCGAATGATCCGGATAAAAAGCGCCGTTCACGAAGTTTCTGTGCGAGGTTATGGAGTGTCAGCACTTCCTCTTTCATGTCGCCCTCACCGGTGTCAATGACCTTCTGTGCCTCGGCATAGGTGAACCTTTTCGCTGACCTGATGATTGTGCGTCCGAACCACTCATGAATTACATTTGCTTTGCTGTCAATCTCAAAGACGGCGGAATAGGTCAGTTTGTCTTCGAAGGCATTGAGGGAGCATATATGATTTGAGAGCCGTTCGGGAAGCATGGGTACGGTACGGTCAACGAGGTATACTGATGTTGCGCGTTCCTGTGCCTCCTTGTCAATGACGGTGCCTGTCTTCACATAGTGAGTTACGTCTGCTATATGCACTCCTACTTCTACATTTCCGTTTGGCAATCGTTTCAAGGAGAGAGCATCATCAAAGTCCTTGGCATCATCAGGGTCAATGGTGAAGGTGGGCACCTCGCGGAAGTCGCGTCTGAGGCCGATCTCTTCAGCTGTTATATCTTCGGCGATCTTCTCGGCGGCCTTGTCAATCTCAGGGTCAAACCTGTACGGAAGGCCGAATTCAGCGAGGATGGCATGCATCTCAGTGTCATTCTCGCCGGGGAAGCCAAGCACTTCTATAATCTCACCCACCGGGTTGCGTGACCGCTGGTCCCACTCTACGATGCGTGCCAGTGCCTTCTGTCCCTGCAGGGCCCCGTTAAGTTTATTAAGAGGGATGAAAAGGTCGAAGGGCATGTGCTTGTTGTCAGGCATAAGGAAGGCGAACTGGGGATTAAGCTCAATTGTGCCCACAAAGGCCGTTCGTGCTCTTGTAATAATTTCAACCACCTCGCCTTCAGGCCTTTTGCCTTTATGGGAGGCATACAGCAAAACCTTGACAGTATCGCCATGCAGGGCGTTCCTGAGGTTGCGTGCTGCAATAAAAACATCGGCTTCCAGATCTTCGGTTGACACAAATCCGTAGCCGAACTTTGTAAGGTCAACGGTGCCTGTAATATGTCCGCCAACAGACTTAATTACATATTTACCGTGTATCTTCTCCTCTATGATACCCTCTTTCTTCATCCGGTGGAGGGCTTCGGAGATCATTCTTTTTTCAGTGTTTTCGGTGACTGCAAGTTTTGCGGCTATCTGCTTGTAGTTAAGCGGCTGCCTGGGATTTTTTGTCATCACACCCGTGATGAGCTCCATGAATTTCTTCATGTCTATGTTGGGTTTTTTACTCCCCTGGTTTTTCTTTGACATTATTCTGTTAGTTTGACAATCACAAAGATAGGCTGAAATTGGCTACCTTTGAATAATTAATATAATATATGATCTCAACCTCCTCAATACCATCACGTTCGCAGAAAATCGTTGTTCGCAAAATCAAGGATGAATACCTGTTAATACCACTTACTTCTGATATTGCAGATATGGATTCGCTGTACAGGCTCAATGAAACCGGGGTGTTTATCTGGGATGCTATTGACGGGAGGCGAAGCATCAGAGATATAACGCTGATGATGGCCGAAGAGTTCGATGTAGAAACGGACGAAGCAGAAAAAGACATACTTTCCTTTTTTGCCGGGGTTCAGGAATTTCTTGAATTTTCCTAACAGTGATCATTGACCTGACCATAGCGTCTCTTAATATCCGCCTTCAGGCAGAGGAGGGGATCACCCTCAGTCCGGGAGAGCGATTCTCTGCTTTTGTCAGCAGCGGCACCGTGGAGCCGGACCTTGTTCTGAAAGTGAATGCCGGCAGGGCATATGTCCCGATGGAGGCCCGGGAGGTCTTCACAGCGCCGCTGGTGGAAGAGGGAGACGAAGGGCCGGTGAGTTCCGGCAAACCGTTCTGGTCTGTCTCTGAGTGTGATGACACCGTCTACGTCAAAGCCCATGTTAAAGACCCGGGGGGTGAGCCCCTGCTTATAATTCCCGCAGGCAAAACCACCTGGCATATTTTCCTGGATCAGGAGGGTGAGGTTATCGATCCGCTGCCTTACCCGGTTGACGGTCTGCTGCTTTATTACCTGGTTTCATCAAAGGGCGGGATAATGATACACGCCTCGGGAGTCATTTCAGGCGGAAAAGGATGGCTTTTTTCAGGCAGGTCAGGCAGAGGGAAGACCACCGTGGCAGGTATATTTGATGGCTGCGGCGACAGGGTGATACATGATGACAGGCTTATACTTCTGAAGGGAAAAGATGACTGGACGATGCACAGCACCCCTGTTTACCGCAACGATGAACCGCGAGATGCCGTGATATCTCACCTGTGGATCATAAGTCACGGAGGCTCCAACATATCCGTTCCTGTATCAGGGGCCGAGGCGGCAGGGCTGGTGCTGGCAAACAGCATACAGCAGAACTGGGACAGAAGGGCGGCAGAGAGACTGGCTGCCGCGGCTGAAGACCTGATAGGGTCTGTGGCTGTCAGCACACTGCTGTTCGTTCCGGACAGCAGCGTGAGAGACTACCTCCTTTTGAGGGAAGAGAACCGGATGGTCGAGGCAGCCCATATTGCAGCAGACCTCCTGTATGACAGACAGCAGGTAAGCATCAGTGCAGGAGGTTACAGCATGTGGCCGGCGCTGCGCCCGGGCGACAAGCTGATAATAAGCGCTGTTAATGACAACCCGGCACCTTCTGCAGGCGATGTGGTTGCCCTGAAACGTGACGGCGGCTTCGTGGTTCACAGGATAACAGAGATTAAAGCCGATGACGGCGGAGTTATGATAAGAACACGCGGCGACAGCAGTATGAAGCCTGATCCGCCGATTGCATATGAACATATTGCAGGCTTTGTAAAGCGACTCAGGCGGGGTGGAAGAGAACTCGCAGTACCCCCCCGGCGAATGCCTTTCTTTGTAAATGCCATGCTGGTAAGAGTTGTCAGGTTCAGGGACTTGCTCAGAGGAGGCCTGAAGCAAGTCCATAAGTAATCTAAAGTTTTGATATTAATGGCTCATGAGGTACTTTTGCCAGTGTAAATGACAGAGAGGTGAAGAGAGACATAAGAGAGGCGCTTAAAGAACGTATCCTCGTGCTCGACGGAGCAATGGGGACACAGATACAGCAGCACAGGCTGACTGAGGAGCAGTTCCGCGGAGATGAATTTGTCTCGCATCCGAAGCTCCTGAAAGGGAACAATGACCTACTCTCGGTCACACAGGCAGAAATAATCAGCTCTATTCATACTGACTACCTGAAGGCCGGAGCCGATATCATCAGCACCAACACCTTCAATGCGAACAGTATCTCCATGGCAGATTACGGCATGGAGGAGTTCGTTTACCGTATTAATGTTGCTGCCGCGAAGGTTGCCTCTGAGGCAGCCATGGCATTTGCTAATGAGACAGGCAGGAGTGTATGGGTTGCAGGGTCACTGGGCCCCACGAACCGCACGGCTTCCATGTCACCTGATGTAAGTGACCCCGGTGCCCGCACCGTTACTTTCAGCATGCTTTCCGAAGCATATGCTGAACAGGTGAGAGGGCTCATTGACGGCGGTGCTGATATACTTCTTGTAGAGACGGTCTTTGACGGCCTCAATGCCAAGGCTGCTCTTTTTGCCATCAGCGGGGTGCTGGAAGAAAAGGGAGTGGACCTGCCGGTAATGGTGTCAGGCACCATCACTGATGCCAGTGGCCGCACGCTTACAGGACAGACCCTGGAAGCTTTTCTCATCACCATGTCTCACTATCCGTTGCTGAGCATAGGCCTAAACTGTGCTCTTGGTGCAGAACAGCTAAAACCATTCATAGAAGAGCTGTCACAGAAGGCTCCTTTTTTTGTCTCGGCACATCCCAATGCAGGTCTGCCTAACCAGTTCGGAGAATATGATCAGAGCGACGGGCAGATGGGGGAGATAGTAAATGAGTTTCTGCAAAAGGGATGGGTAAATATTATTGGCGGATGCTGCGGCACAACGCCACAGCATATAAGTGTGATATCATCGCTTGCAGGCCGGCATGCCCCCAGGAAGATGCCGGAGCGAAGGCCCATGACAGCACTGAGCGGACTGGAACCGCTCGTGATACGTCCGGAGACAAATTTTGTCAACATAGGAGAGAGAACAAATGTATCAGGGTCTCTTAAGTTTGCCCGGCTCATTCGTGAGGGGAGCTTCAGCGAAGCTCTAGACGTTGCACGCAACCAGGTTGAGGGCGGGGCACAGGTGATTGACATCTGCATGGATGACGCCATGATTGACGGCGAAGCAGCAATGAAACGGTTTCTCAACCTGCTGATGAGTGAGCCTGACATTGCAAGGTTGCCGGTGATGGTTGACTCTTCTAAGTGGGAGGTGATTGAAACAGGGCTGCAGTGCATACAGGGAAAACCTGTTGTCAACTCCATCAGCCTGAAGGAGGGGGAGGCTGATTTCCTGAAAAAGGCACGGCTGATACGCCGTTACGGGGCTGCTGCCGTGGTGATGCTCTTCGATGAAAAGGGGCAGGCAGACACCTTTGAAAGAAAGAGAGAGGTGGCGGAACGAACATACAGACTGCTTACCGAACAGGTACAGTTTCCGCCGGAGGATATTTTTTTCGATCCCAATGTTCTTGCAATAGCAACAGGCATTGAAGAACACAACAACTATGCTGTTGATTTTCTGAAAGCTACGGAATATATCAAGGCCACCTTCCCGCATGCCAGGGTAAGCGGCGGGGTGAGCAACCTCTCATTCTCCTTCCGGGGCAATGACCCTGTGAGGGAGGCCATGCATGCGGTGTTCCTTTATCATGCGGTGAAAGCCGGGATGGATATGGGCATTGTCAATCCCGGGTTGCTGAAGGTTTATACAGAGATAGAGCCGGATCTTCTTCAGCTTATCGAGGATGTGGTGCTGAACAGAAGAAAAGACGCCACGGACAGGCTGCTGCAGTATGCCTCAGGCATGAGCAGGGTGAGGCTCGGGGAGGAGCCGAAGCAGGTTGCATGGCGTAACAGTGATGTCATCACACGCATTAAGCATGCTCTTGTTAACGGCATTGACACCTTCATTGCCGATGATGTTGAGGAGGCCAGGCCTCTCTTTGAAAAGGCACTTCACATCATTGAGGGCCCGCTGATGGAAGGCATGAACGAAGTGGGTGATCTTTTCGGATCAGGCCGCATGTTCCTGCCCCAGGTGGTGAAGAGTGCCAGGGTGATGAAGAAGGCTGTGGCGCAGCTGACACCGCATATAGAAGCTGAGACCAAGGGCGGGGTGATGGCTTCCGCCGGCAAGGTGCTTCTGGCAACCGTAAAAGGGGATGTTCATGATATCGGGAAAAACATTGTAGGGGTGATACTCTCATGTAATAACTATGAGATAATTGACCTTGGAGTAATGGTGCCGGCTGAGAAAATCCTTGATACCGCAGTAAGGGAGAACGTTGATTTTATTGGTCTCTCGGGGCTGATAACCCCCTCGCTGGAAGAGATGGTGCATGTTGCTTCCCTTATGGAGGCACGAGGCATGAAAATACCACTGCTCATCGGTGGTGCAACGACATCGGAGATACACACGGCAGTGAAGATAGCCCCGGTATATTCTTATTCAGGTGTTTATGTGAGAGATGCATCAAGGGCGGTGCCGGTGCTGACAGGGCTGATGTCGCCTGACGGGGTGCTGGCCGGGCAGATGAAGGAGAAATACCAAAAACTAAGGGAGGAGCATGAAGCGACAAAAAGGGAGAGAAGGCTCATCTCATTACAGGCTGCCAGGAATAATGCATTGACAACTGTCATGCCGGCTCCTGCCCCGGCGGTGACAGGAGTCATCAATGCCGGGCCGGTGCCGCTGCTGGAGCTTGTGGATTTTATCGACTGGACCTTTTTCTTTTTCGCATGGAAGGTCAACGGGCGGTATCCTGAGATTTTCAATGATCCGGTGAAAGGCGTGGAAGCAAAGAAACTATACAATGACGCGGTGGACATGATAACCAGGATAGTCAATGAGGAGCTCATGGTTGCCGAAGCCCTTTCAGGAATATTCCCGGCAGAGAAGGAGGGTGATGACGTGAAGGTATTCCCGGCTGAAGGTGATGACCCGGTCTGGTTACGCTTCCTGCGAAACCAGGAGGAGAAGGAGACAGGCCACCCCAACCTCTGTCTCTCCGATTTTGTGGCAGAGAAGGATGATCATGCCGGCGTCTTTGTTGTTACTGTGAAGATAAAAGAGGAGATACCCCTGGATATCAGCGGCGACGATTACAATAATATCATGCTGAGGATACTCGCTGACAGGCTTGCAGAAGCAGCAGCAGAATGGCTCCATCGTGAGATAAGGGTGGAACAGTGGGGTTATGCTGCAGATGAAAGACTCACAGCAGAAGAGATGTTCAAAGTTAAATACAAGGGCATCAGGCCTGCTCCGGGGTACCCTGCCTGTCCGGACCATACCGGAAAACAGGTTATTTTTGATCTTCTGAAAGCGCCAGAGACCATAGGAATAACCCTTACCGAAAGTTTTGCCATGAATCCGCCTGCCTCGGTATGCGGTTATATCTTTGCCGGCAAGGGCTCAACATATTTCAATGTAGGCAGGATTGACCGGGAGCAGCTTGAAGATTATGCAAAGCGTCAGGGAATGACCGTCAGCGAGGCAACAAAATGGCTTGCGCCTAACCTTTAAACATGAGAAATGAAAGGACCAACAGTAATAGATCTCATCAACAATTCAAAGAAGCCTCTTTTTACTTTTGAATTACTACCGCCTCTCAAGGGGCACAGTATAGACCGCATATACCGTACCATTGAGAATCTTCTGGATTATGCTCCTGCATATATAAATTTCACTTCTCACCGCAATGAGGTGGTTCTGATGGAGAGGCCTGACGGCCTTATGGAGAAGAGGGTGACCAGGAAGCGCCCGGGAACCATAGCCCTGGCTGCCGCGGTGAAATACAAGTATAATGTCAATGTGGTACCGCATGTTCTCTGCGGCGGATTCAGCAGGGAGGAGACGGAGAACGTGCTCATAGAGATGAATTTCCTGGGTATAAATGATGTCCTTGCCCTGCGGGGTGACCCGCCGAGAGGAAGCAGGGTATTCCTGCCTGAGAAGGAGGGACATACATATACAAGTGATCTCGTGAAGCAGATAAGCGAAATGAATAAGGGGAAATATCTTGATCCTGATCTTCAGAATGCCTCGGCCACGTCATTCTGTGTGGGTGTGGCGGGGTATCCCGAGAAGCATTTTGAGGCTCCGAACCAGAAGGCTGACCTTATGAACCTGAAGCGCAAGGTTGATGCAGGCGCGCGGTATATTGTCACACAAATGTTTTTTGACAATGCCAGGTTTTATGCATTCAGGGATGCCTGTCTTGCGGCAGGCATCAATGTCCCGATTATTCCGGGCATCAAGCCGGTATCGGCACTCAATGACATAAGCCTGCTGCCGCAGACATTCCATATTGACATACCTGAAGAGCTTGTGAACGAGCTCTCAAAGTGCACCTCTGATGAGCAGGTGCGTGAGACAGGAATAGAATGGGCTGCGGTGCAGAGCAGGGACCTCCTGAAAAACGAAGTGCCGGGGATACATTACTATACCCTCGGCAGATCGGATAATATTGCGCGGATAGTTAAAGCTTCATTTTAAAGTCCAAAGGCCTTCTTAATCTCAGCTACCTTGTTAAGCTCCTCCCACTTGAAGAGCTGAACGGTTATCTTTTTGTCAGCCTGACCGTTGAATGACCTGAAGACCTTATCGACGCTGCGTGGCTGGCGCCCCATGTGTCCGTATGCGGCAGTCTCACTGTAAATAGGTTTACGGAGTCCGAATATTTTCTCAATTATTGCCGGGCGCAGGTCAAAGAGCTTTTCGATCTTCCCTGCAATCTCACCGTCAGTAAGTTTAACATTGGAAGTACCGTAGGTGTTGACATAAAGGCCTACAGGATTTGCTACTCCGATGGCATATGATACCTGGACAAGTATCTCGCTTGCCACTCCTGCGGCAACCATGTTCTTGGCTATATGACGTGCTGCATATGCAGCAGAGCGGTCAACCTTTGAAGGGTCTTTGCCTGAAAAAGCCCCGCCGCCGTGAGCCCCGCGGCCGCCGTAGGTGTCAACAATTATCTTTCGTCCTGTAAGCCCGCTGTCACCGTGAGGTCCGCCAATAACAAACTTGCCTGTGGGATTGACGTGAAACTTTATCTTGTCAGTGAAAAGGGACTGCACTGTTTTGTCAAACTGCTTCTTTACCCTCGGGATCAGGATCCCGATGACATCCTTTTTGATGGTCTCGAGCATTTTCTTCTCGTCCCTGTCAAAGTCGTCATGCTGTGTTGATACAACAATTGTGTGTACTCTTTTCGGAGTGTTGTCATCATTGTATTCGATTGTCACCTGCGACTTTGAGTCTGGCCGGAGGTATTTCATCACCTTGCCCTCATGGCGGATCTCAGCAAGCTGGTAAACCAGTTCATGGGCTATGTCAAGAGATAATGGAAGATAATTTTCAGTCTCATTAATTGCATATCCGAACATCATTCCCTGGTCTCCTGCACCCTGGTCTTCCTTCTTTTCACGGACGACACCCTGGTTAATATCAGGAGACTGTTCATGAATGGCCGAGAAGATGCCGCATGAATTGCCGTCAAACATATACTCGGCCTTTGTATATCCGATCTTGTTAATGACATCACGTATTATTGACTGGACATCTATATACGTTTTGGTTTTGACCTCACCGGCGACGACCACCTGCCCTGTTGTCACAAGGGTTTCACAGGCGACTTTTGATTCGGGGTCCCAGGCGAGGAAATTATCAACCAGGGCATCCGAGATCTGATCGGCAACTTTGTCGGGGTGCCCTTCGGAAACTGACTCAGAAGTAAATAAATAGCTCATCTCTTTGTTTTTAATATTTAACAAAGGCGGCGACGGATTGTTGAAAAGCAGCGGGAGGGAAACCGTTTTAGCATTTTTTTCCGTGGTTGCAATCAGTACAAATCCTTCCACCGTCGATTATGGCTGCAAAAGAATATAAAATCCGTGACTATGCAAAATAAATTTTCTTTTGAAGTTGTTTCTATAATATTATTATGTCGCAAAATGTATGATGCAAAACGTATGACACAGTATGTATTAAAAATTAGTATATTTGAAATTAAAAAGCTGTAATATGAAACAGAGAAATCCATTTCCGGTTGTCGGATATTACGGATCAGAATTGTTTTGCGACAGGGAGAAGGAGATAGGCAAGATCTCCGAAAACCTTCAGGGTGGAATAAACACTACACTTATCTCTGTCCGGAGAATGGGTAAAACAGCATTATTGCACCGGATATTTGATGAAATAGAAAAAAAGGAAGAAGCTATTTGTCTTTATATTGACCTTTATCCTACGCAAAGCATAAAGGATCTTACCCGTCAGCTGGCTACCACAGTCATGAAAAGATTGCCTCTGAAGAAAAGCTCGGGAAGGAGGTTCCTGAATTTTATAAAGGGTTTAAGGCCGGTGATTACATATGACCCTCTGACCGGAGCTCCTGAAGTGAGGTTTGAATACAGTTCGACGGCCGATTATGAACTGACAGTTTCGGCATTAATGACTTATCTTGATGAACAGAATGTGCCGGTGTACATGGCTCTTGATGAATTTCAGATGATTGCTTCGTATAATGAGGTGAATACGGAGGCCTTGTTAAGATCTATGATACAGTCACTGAAAAATGTTCATTTCGTTTTTTGCGGCAGCAACAGGCATATGATGACAGAAATTTTCAGCAATTCAAAGAGACCATTTTTTGCGAGTACCAGGATTATCAGTCTTCCGGCTATTTCAAAAGCAAAATATTCGGACTTTATAAAAGAGCAGTTTGCCAAAAACGGCAGAACCATAACAGCAGAGGCCGTGGATTTTATTCTTGAATGGACGCGCAGGCATACATATTATACTCAGTCGGTGTGTAATGCCCTGTATTCCACCGGAACCAGGTCGGCTGATATAACAGAAGCAAGAGCTGTCTGCGCTGACATACTTGAGGAACAAGAAAAATCTTTTCTACAGTATCGAAACCTTCTGACCTCAAACCAATGGAATGTACTTATGGCTGTGGCGAAAGAACAGAAAGTCTACAGACCACAGTCAGGAGAATTCATTCAGAAATATTCATTAGGTACTCCGTCTACCACAAAAAGGGCATTTGATGCACTGTTGGATAAGGAGATGTTATATGGTGAAAGCGATAAGGAGGGTAATTTTCACTCCGTTTACGACCTCTTTTTATCAAGATGGCTTGAAAGGCAATGAATCAGAAATCATAATTATGAATCGCAGAAAATTTTTCATG
>JAQBHM010000341.1:0-5313 GCA_032127795.1 Bacteroidales bacterium
ACAAAGTTTTCAATTTTATCAATATCACAGGCCTTGCTGTTGGCATGGCTGCGTCACTGTTGATCCTGCTATGGATTCAGGATGAACTTGGGTATGAGAAATTCAATGAAAATGCCGAAAACATCTACAGGGTAGAGGAGGACCAGTTTTATTCAGGTGCGCGTTATCATGTTACTGTCACTCCGCATCCCAGCGGACCGGTATGGAAGGAAAAGATTCCTGAAATTGTTGACCAGACAAGGTTGAACAGGCTCTCCAGGGTACTTTTCCGCAAGGATGACAAAGTATTTTTTGAATCTTCTGTTGTTGCAGCGGATTCCGGTCTCTTCAATATTTTTACATTGCCGTTTCTTTACGGAGACAAGGCCACTGCCCTTGCTGCTCCTCATTCAATCGTACTTTCCGAGAAGCTTGCTGATAAGTATTTTGGCAAGAGTAACCCTGTTGGACAGACCATCACCATGGAGAACAAGTACCAGTTCACGGTTACGGGAGTAATGAAGGAGATCCCCGGGAACTCATTGTTAACTTTTGAAGGAGTAATACCATATTCATACCTGAAAGAAATAGGTGCCATGAGTGAATCGTGGACATCCAATTCAATCCAGACATTCGTGCAGCTTGAAAAGGGCTCGGATGTGGCCGGTGTCAACAATAAACTTACAGACGTTGTCAAGGAATATGTGCCGGAAACCACTATAAACTATCTTTTGTTTCCCTTACTTGACATACATCTGCACGCCCAGTTCGGCTTTGAAGAGAACAATGGCCCTATGATAGTAATTTACATTTTCATGCTGATAGCGGTTTTTGTTCTTCTGATAGCGTGCATTAACTTCATTAATCTTTCCACGGCCAAGGCTTCATCAAGAGCGAAGGAGATAGGTATTAGAAAGGTGGCGGGTGCCGAACAGGGTACAATGAGAACCCAGATCATGTTTGAATCACTTTTGCTGGTTTCACTGGCTATGATATTTTCATTGATACTCATTGGATTGTCTCTGCAGACATTCAATAATATAACCGGGAAGGAATTTAGCCTTTCGGACCTGTTCCAGGTAAAATTTATAGCCAGTTTTATAAGTGTTGGCATCCTTGCAGGTTTGATTTCTGGGATATATCCTGCATTTTATTTATCATCGCTCAAGCCTGCATCAATAATAAAGGGAGATAGCTTTTCAGGCAGGGGGAACGGGAGGCTGAGACAGGTGCTGGTTGTAATTCAGTTCACGCTCTCGATACTTATAGCAGTGGCAGCAATATTCATGTTTATGCAACTTAAGTACCTTCAGAATAAGGATCTCGGTTTTGACAAGGAAAACCTGATCTCCATTCCGATGTCACAGAGCATGAAGGGAAGATACTATTCTCTTAAAAGGGAGCTTTTAAAAGAGACACTTGTTCAGGGTGTCACGGCCTCTTGGCAGAATCCTGTGAGAATCGGGAGCAATTCCGGAGGAGCAGACTGGGATGGAAAGGACCCTGAAAAGAATGTGCTGATAGGATTGAATGCTGTTGATTATGATTACCTGGAGACAATGAAGATAGGGCTGTTCTCAGGTCGTGATTTTTCAAGAGAATTTGCGGGAGATCAGGCACGTGATACCACCGGCAATTTCCTCATTAATGAAGAGGTGGTCAAGCTTATGGATATAGGAGACCCTGTAGGGAAAAACTTCCGGTTTTTAGGTCTGAACGGGACCATTGTCGGGGTGCTGAAAAATTTCCATTTTAAAGGAGCTGATCAACCTATTGAACCGATGGCTTTTGCACTTGCTGATACCAGCTTTCTTAGTGTGGCACTGATAAGAATGACACCTGGCAAAAGTGCTGAAGCACTTAAGTCAGTTGAGAAGGTCTGGAAGGAGGTTGTCCCGGAGTTTCCATTGGAATATACATTTATTGACGATGATTACAGGAATCTGTTCAGAACAGAACTTCGCCTGACGAGCCTGCTGAAATATTTTACAATCCTGGCACTGATAATTGCATCACTGGGTCTGTACGGATTATCAGCCTATTCAACGGAACGAAGAACCAATGAGATAGGTATCCGGAAAGTCATGGGAGCAGATTCTTTGAAAATAATTATTACTATGGCAAGAGAGTACCTGATCCTGGTTCTAATTTCATTGATGATCTCTCTTCCGGCAGGATGGATAATTGTAGGTAAACTTCTGAAACAGTTTGCCTACAGGATTGATATAAATATTTTAGTTTTTATCGGTATTGCGGCAGGAGCATTGCTGATAGCCCTATTAACTGTAAGTTTTCAGGCACTTAAGGCCTCAAGGATCAATCCTGCTGAAGCCTTGAAGGTTGAATAACAGTCACAAATCTCATACTATAATAGCCATGTTTAGCAACCTGATCAAGTACAGTTTACGTTCTTTTAAAAGGCAGCGCGCGTATATTATTATTAATATACTGGGACTGTCAATAGGTATTGCCTGCAGCCTGTTAATTTCTCTTTTTGTGCTCAATGAAGCGAGTTATGATAAGTTTAATGTCAAGAAGGACCGCATTTTCAGACTTATACTTGATGGAAAGATTGGAGGACAGGAGATAAAAGCTGCCTCAACAGCTGCAATTATAGGTCCAACAATGTTAAGGGAGTTTCCGGAGGTAGAGGATTTTCTGAGGATGAATGGCTGGGGTCCGACCGTTATTGAACACAACAACCAGTCATTTACGGAAGAACATTTTATTGAAGCTGATTCATCATTCTTCAATTTCTTTTCAATACCTGTAATTAAGGGTGACCGGGAGAATCTTCTGAATGCACCGAGAAAACTGGTCCTTTCAGAATCTGCCGCCCGGAAAATATTCGGAGATGAAAACCCTATTGACAAAACACTCAAGATAGGTTCTGATACGGTAAGATACACTGTTACGGGAGTTATGGCAGATGTTCCTTCAAAATCTCATTTTGAAGCCAACATCATTTGTTCATTCATGACAAACCCGCGGTCGAAGGATCCAACCTGGTTAAGCAACAGTTTCAGTACTTACCTGCTTCTTAAACCTAATTCAAGTGCAGCAGTTGTTGATGAAAAGCTTCCTGAACTGCTGGAGAAATATGTAGGTCCTGAGCTTCAGCAAATAATGGGCATCTCCATAGATGATTTTATCACCCAGGGTAACAAATACGGGTTTTATCTCCAGAAGCTTACAGACATACATCTTGATCCGTCAATACAGCAGGAGTTCAGAGAAGCCAGTGATCCGAAGTATCTGAGGATATTCGGAAGCATCGCAATTTTGATAGTACTGATCGCGGCCATCAATTTCATGAATCTTTCAACCGCACAGTCATCAAGAAGAGCCAAGGAGGTGGGTATTAAGAAGGTAGGAGGTTCTACACGTGGGATGCTTGTCACACAGTTTCTGACGGAGTCCTTTATTCTTTCACTGGCCGCGCTGGTGCTGGCACTTGTGATCATAAAATTAACGATACCCTATTTCAATAATCTGCTCGGTACAAATCTTTCTTTAAGACTGTTTGCCGAGTGGTATACAATTCCTGTACTTATTTTATTTACGGTTGTGGTAGGTATTTTGTCAGGAAGTTACCCGGCACTGTTTCTGTCATCTTTTAATCCTTATGAAGTCTTGAAGGGAAGTGTGAGAAACAGTATGCAGAACGGTCGTCTCAGGAGAGTCCTGGTCATTTTCCAGTTTACAATATCAATACTGCTTATTATAGGAACTATGTTAATGTACAAGCAGATTAAATATATGCTTAATAAAGATACAGGATTCAACAAAGAACAACTGATGGTGATCCATCGTGCTGACGAATTGGGGTCAAGGGTGGAAGCATTTAAAGATGCAGTAAGGGAAATTCCGGGTATTGTTAACATTGCCAGTTCCACCGCGGTGCCGGGCAGAAACAACAATAACAACGGTTATACGATGGAGGGAAGACAGGATGAGACCTTCCTGATGCAAACAAACTGGGTTGATCATGATTATCTTGATACTTATGGCATGACACTTGCCTCAGGCAGGTTTTTCAATGAATCATTTACTACAGATAAGGATGCATGTCTTGTCAATGAAAGTGCTTTCAGGGAGTTTGATCTGAAAGATAAAGAGCAGGTAAGATTCATACAGCCTAACAGGGAAGGTAAGCTACGCTATTTGACGGTGATAGGTGTTGTTAAAAATTTCAATTTTGAGTCACTGCGGAATCCCATACAGCCCTATGTTTTCTGTTTTAAAACTGATGATAATCTTTGGGGTTATATTACAATCAGGCTTTCTGGACAGAATTATGCAGCAACCATCAGTCAGGTAGAAAAGATCTGGAAAGAATTTACAGCTAATAATCCCTTGCAGTATTATTTTGTTGATGAAGATTTTGAGCAGATGTATGTACAGGAGAAGCAAAATGCCCAGATGGCTGTAATATTTTCAATACTGGCAATCTTTATTGCAGCACTGGGGCTTTTTGGGCTGACTTCATTTACCGTGGAGCAACGCACTAAGGAAATAGGCGTGAGAAAGGCCATGGGTTCTTCAATAGCGGGGATCTACCTGGAGATCTCAAAGGAAGTAATGATCCTGGTTTCTATCTCCGCAGTCATAGCATGGCCGTTAATATACTTCATTGCAGACAAATGGCTAGAGAATTTCTATTTCCGCACAGAATTGGGAATCGCAATTTTCTTAGCCGGGATTGCTGTTGCACTCGGAATAGCCCTTCTGACAATCAGTTATCGGATATTAAGGGCTGCCAGGGTGAATCCGGCCCAATCACTTAAATATGAATAATATACAGTATAAAAATGCTGAAGAATTACCTGGTAGTAACCCTCAGGAACCTGTATAAAAACAAGGTATTTACACTTATTAATATTATGGGATCAGCAGGCGGATATTATCTTTCTGTGATGCTGCTTGACAGTATATGGGACTACTTTGTTGCGATAAGCGCCGGGATACTTCTGATAGCCGTGACCATTATGTTTGTTGCCACCTTCATTACTCTCATTCTCAAGATAGCAAGGGCTTCAATGAAAAATCCTGTTGATTCTCCTAGATATGAATAACGGCAGCAGGCCGGGACAAATGTTAGTACATGCTGTTGATAAGCTTGCCTATCTCATCCCTTTTTTTAAGCGGGAAGGAATGATTCTTTCCGTCTCTTGTCACAACCTGCAGACCCTGAATTGAAAAGAATCCGCGGCCGAAGTATATGACCTCAAGAATATTATCGAAAAGAATCTCGAAATTAAATCCGGCAGTCTCATCCCGGAGGGTTTTAAAGTATATCCTCTGGTTTGTAACTATTAGTTTACCGTCAATTGT
>JAQBHM010000342.1:0-8400 GCA_032127795.1 Bacteroidales bacterium
GTCTTCCTGAAATGCCTGGTAGGCCTGCTTGATATTGATCAGGGTGAGATCTGGTATGATGACATCCTCTTTTCAGAACTCAATTTCACTGCAAAAAAAGAGATCAGGAAACAGATGGGTATGCTCTTCCAGGGAAGTGCACTCTTTGATTCTATGACAGTTGAAGACAATGTCAAATTCCCTCTGGAAATGTTTACATCATTTACCGATGAGGAGAAAATTGAGAGAGTGAATTTCTGCCTTGAGAGAGTGAATATCATTAACTCAAACACACTCTTCCCTGCCGAACTCTCAGGCGGGATGAAAAAGCGTGTGGCCATTGCACGGGCAATAGCACTTAACCCTCGCTATCTGTTCTGCGATGAACCAAATTCAGGCCTTGACCCAAAGACTTCGATTGTTATTGACGAACTTATAAAGGAGATAACCACAGAGCTGAATATGACCACCCTTGTCAATACCCATGACATGAATTCTGTAATGGAGAACGGCGAAAAGATAATTTTTATCGAGGAAGGGACGAAATGCTGGGAGGGTAACAAAAACCAGATCCTGCAGTCTGACTGCGTGATCCTGAATGACTTTGTCTTTGCCAACGCCCTGGCAAAACAGCTGAAGGAATCTGCAAAATAGACTTCACTACTCGAAAAGATCCTTCTTCCTCTCCTTATTGCCAAAGACCAGGTTAATACCAAACCTTGTATGTATTGTGTTCCAGTTCTCAGGAGTCCGGAAACTGTCATTGCCGCTGTTGACCCTTGTCCACTGTAAGGGTATATTGTCAACAAGAGCAAAGATCTGGAACCATCCACCCCGTATTGAGAAGCCTGCACCAAGGTTATCATACCTCTGGTTGGCAGCAGTGTAGGAACAGGATGCTGACAATGCGTTCCAGAGATTCATGTTCGCAGAGAGGGTAAATGACTCATGGACCTGCCTGCCTATAAACCTTGTCTGTGAGAGCAGCCCTACTGTAAAGGATTTCACCGGGCTGTAACTTGCTGCCGCTGTTACTCCAAAAGGCAGAAATGTGGTGAAGGGGTCGTCAATATTTTTAGTATAAATTGAGTTCTGAAGTGAATCAAGGGTCCAGTTAAGAAGATCATCGAATTCCACAGATTCATCGTATACATCCTGCAGTGTTAAACCGTTGAATACAATCTGTGTCTTGGTATACAGTCTGGTCCTGTTACTCTTCCAGCGGATGAATCCAAGATCAGTAAGGGCACCGGAGACTGAGATCCTGTCCGTTATTCTGTAATCGATTCCCAGGTCAAGGCCCATTCCCGGATTTCCGGCATTTGTCAGAAGCGATGCCAGGCCCTGGGAAGTATTAAATCTTGACTTATCAATAGTCAGATTGTTAAGCCCGCCGGCAGGATCCATATCAACATTGACAGGCCCGCTCATATTGAAGACCATGTCAGCGTAAAGTGTATGAGTGTAATCATCATTTACCTTTAGCCTGAGATCATTATTGTCAAGGGAGGCAGTAGCAACTCCAAAGAGCATCTTTCCGCGCACACCAACCCTTATTCTTTCGGTGATATTTTTTGACAGCCCCAATCCTACTTCATGATAATACTTAAAGTCTGCCCTCAGTGAAGAGAGGTCGATGCTGGTCCCTGCATATGATTCATTGCCCTGTATGACAAGCCTTAGCAGGTCCCCGGGAAGAACAAAATTTCCATCAATCCGTTCTGTTACATCAAATGTCACAAAGAGGTCCTTCCCAACTGTAAACCCGAGACCAAACAGCTGTACTCCTACCTGGGGCTCAACAGAGTTTTTATCATTCAGCCCGGCAAGAAAACTGTCAAGCTGCGGGCCGGACTCCAGAAAGGAAAAGGTGGAATCAGAAATTACGCCGTTACTAAAGAGGTCTGAAAAGCTAAGGAAATTATTATCCATTCTGAAACTGATATCCGAGATACCGGGCAGACCGATATAAAGCCTGCTGGAGGGCCTCATTGCCGGATTCAGAGAACTTCTCTGTGGAAGGTTCATGAAGTAAAGAATCTGGCTGTGTTGGGCAGATACATCAGCAACAATTACTGCCATGAAGAGAAGGATCAAAAAATAAGTCTTTCTGAACATATCAATGCTATTTTATGCGTGTATTAAGTTCGTAGTTATAAAGAAAGCCGTCTGTGCCGTCTGCAATAAGGCTCCATCTTGACGGAGTTAATTTGCCGGCAGTAAAAAACTCCCCGCCCTTTTTGGGGTAGCCGTCTGAAATGGCTCCGTTCTTGTTGAGGATATATATTAGCTGTTTCCCGGCTTCATAAACTCCGGCTCTTTTGTCTGAATCAAAAAAACTATATCCATAGGGACCTCTGAGGTCCTTAGTCTCAAAACTCCTTGTGAACAACTCGGTGCCGTCACTTCTGTATGCATACAATATCCCCTGGTCTATGATCAGATTTTCATTCTGGTTGTCGCCGTCCAGATCAAAAAAGTCAGACTGATGATTTCCTGAGAAGTTTCTGATCACTCTCCTGCTGACACTTCCGTCAAAATGTATGTTAATTACCGTCCCCTCCGGTGATGTGAAAACCACCGCAGGAGTAGCCCCCTGTTCAAGCCTGATGGCTGATCCTGCAGCTTTGGTAACGGCCTCTTTCAGGTTCACCCTGATATTGCCGGTACGATCCAGCAGATAAACTGACTGATCATCAGCAACAACCAGGTAGTCCTTTCCTTTAACCCTGAAAAAGGCTACCATGTCGCTCACTCTTCCCCTTGCTGCAAACATGTTCCATCCCCTGACAGGGCTTCCTGACCTGTCATAAACATAAATCTTCCGGTCTTGTCCTGCAATTATCAGCCTGTATTCCTTGTTATTCTCGTAGTCATAAAGAGCCAGGGGATTTGATGCCGGCGACCTCATTTTCACCGGGAAGCGATCAACATAATTCCCGTTGCGGTCAACCAGATGGAGGTAGTCTTTTCCTGCAAACATGAGCTGGTTCTTGCCGTTTTTATAATAGTCGGCCATGAATACATCTCCTGTGATCCTTTCCCTGATTGCTGCCTTCCAAAGCACTCTTCCTCCTGCAGATATAAGATAGATATTGTTCCGGAGATCCTGAACAAAAATCTCCGTAGCACCGGTATTATGATTGGTAAAAAGGAATGGTCTGATAGCCAGGTTTGCCTCAAGCCTGACCTTCCATATCAGGTCCGGAGAATCTTCAGTTGAGTCAGTAACTTTTTGGCCGGTCATGGTGGGTCCGGGAGACTTCCTGTCTGCTTCAACGGGGGATACATTACGGTACAGGCAAGAGAGGCTGGTATATATCATTTCATTGCTCGGACTGAGACTCAGGGCAATTCCTTCAATACCTGAAAATGCACCTTCCGGGAGCGCTGAGGCGGCAGCGGGTGTGAGAAATTTACCGAGGCCCTCTCTTATGGCAGCTCCTGAAACATAAGATGAATAAGCGCTTTTGGTGGGAAGTGTCTTCTCCATCTCCCTGTATTCCAGGTCATTAATGAGTGTGTTGTCAGCATCCGACTGATTTTGAATTTCTACCAGCACCTCAGGAGATTCTGCAAATATCATATAGGAACGGCAGAACAACACCCAGTTATCTTTCACAGTACCTGAAGGTTCACCTGAAAGCATCGAGGCCACACCGGTGAACGGCAACTTGTAAATGATCACCTTCTCCTTTTCCTCCTCCTTCAGAGACGCCATGAACTGGCTTTCTCTGAGGCCCACTGATTTGTATTTTGCAGTAAGTTTTTCTCTCAGTATTACCTCAGCAGCCTGGCGGTCATTCATTCTGAACAGCATCACTTTCACCTGGCGGCCCCCGGAGGGTATTACAGCTGTTGTTACCTCAGCGCCTGTATATGGGCTTACCGCCAGCGCTATGTCAGTGGCATTGATGGCTGCCGGCTCCATGGCAGTTACGCCTGACAGAGAAGGCCTTCTCATTAGTGTATGAAAGCTCAGGGTGCCCATTGGCAGTACTTCATGTACCCCTGACCCGGCAGGTATTACTCCTCTCAGCCGGTCAGCTCCCAGTCCTGCTCCTGCAGTAGAGAGAAACCCGCTGATAAACAGACCGTTTTCCTTCGAGGTCACATCTCCGCCGGCGGCAATGGCAACTACTGACAGAGGAGTGATCATCTCAGGATTCATAAAAGGCTGTACAATCTGCGGCAGGTTCCTGAAGAGAATAAAAAGATTCTCCATCTCTTTTCCCGAAGCATTGACCACAGGAGTGAAACCCTGCTGATGCCGTATATCTGAATCAGTGCCTTTATTGTTCAGGGCATTTGCAACAAGAGTCTCCGACGGCGAAATAATAATCACCCCTGAACTAAGGGCCATATACATTACTTTTTTTGCATTTCCCTTGCCGTAGGTGGCAGATATGACTCTGGCTCCGGCCAGCTCGGCGGGCCCCGAGGCTGTCGCACCTGATTTGTTAACCATCCTTGTGAGATCCCTGAAATTGAAAGAGTGCCCGGTGTTCATCACGGCCAGCGGGATAATATGTCCCTGCCGTCCCGCATGAAATGATAATATGACCTTGCGGTCGCTCATCATCTCACGTATCTCACGCCTGCCCGTAATACTGTCAACAGTGGCCGCTGCCGCGGCCAGGTCTTCTGCCCACTTCATGCCTGAAAGCCTGGAAATGACCCCGTTCCGGTCTGTCACCTTGGTAAGAAGCTCAGGGAAATCAGGGGTCTCAACTATAAACGCCGCATCAGACGGAATAGCAAGCCAGGGATCAATCATGACTATTTTTTTATCCTTCTGAATAAGATATCCTGCTACGGCTAAAGCGGCAGCAAATAAAACAACAAATATGATCCCGGCTCTTTTTATCACAAATTTTAATTTCAGAATTAATATCAAAAATATAAAATATTACCTTGCTTTTGCAAATAGTGTCATGTTCATTATTATGCAGCCTGTGTTGAAAAACATAATTTCATCCGGAGATCTTGGAATGTTTTTTGATTCATTCCTATCTTTCTTAAAACAACAGTAATGAAGCATATTCTCATTCTGACAGTTTTGCTTTTCACCTTCCTGACAGTATTGCCGCAGACAGTAACCATTATTAATGCTGAAGACGGCAAGCCGGTATCAGATGTCGCAATCTACAATGAGACCCGTACACAGTTCTGTTATTCAAATCCTTCAGGCAAAGCCAGCATGTCAGTCTTCACAGGCACGCTACCCATCTACTTTCAGCATTTCTCATATGAAAGGGTGGCATTTACAATAACTGAACTGAAGGAGGCCGGCTGGATCGTTAAACTCTCTCCTAAGACTTTTGAGGTGGAGGAGTTCATCGTCTCAGCAAACAGGTGGGAGCAGGAATCTGATGAAGTTCCCAATCGCATAAGCACCATTCCGTTGCCAACGATAAGGATCCAGAATCCCCAGACCACCGCTGACCTTGTGGCCCTCAGCGGTGATGTCTATATTCAGAAGAGCCAGCTTGGAGGCGGGAGCCCCATGATAAGAGGATTTGCCACTAACAGGGTCCTCATTGTCATTGACGGTGTAAGGATGAATAATGCAATTTACCGTGAAGGAAATATTCAGAATATCATATCACTCGACGCGAATGTCATTGACCGTACCGAGGTAATATTCGGCCCCGGAGCCACAATGTACGGAAGTGATGCTATCGGAGGGGTTATGGATTTTCACACTAAGAGGGCGCTCTATTCAGCAGGCGACGGTACCTACATCAAGGCGGAAGCCCTGGCACGCTACTCCTCGGCTTCCAATGAACAGACTTACCATCTCGACATCAATGCAGGAGGACGTAAAGCGGCCTTTCTGTCATCCGTCTCGTGGACAGATTATAATGACCTCAGGATGGGATCATGGAAACACCCCGAGTACCTTCGTACAGAATACCAGACAACAAATGTCAGAGGCGATACTATTGTGCAAAATGCTGATCCGCGGGTCCAGGTCGCCACAGGATTCTCACAGCTTAACACAATGAACAAGTTGCGCTTCAAGGCAGGAGAGAACCTTGACATAAATATAGTAAACCACTACTCACGTCTCACAGATGTGCCAAGATATGACAGGCTGATCCAGAGGAAAAACGGGATTCTGAGATACGGTGACTGGTACTACGGTCCGCAGGTGTGGATGATGAATAATGCAATCCTCAATTATACAAGGGAATCAGCACTCTTTGACCAGGTGAAAATGACTATTGCCCGCCAGGATTACCGCGAGAGCCGCCATGACAGGAAAATATTCGATAACATACTTAATGAGCAGACAGAAAACGTGGCTATCTGGTCATTGAATCTCGATCTTGACAAAGCCCTTGGAGAAAACCGCAGCCTGATATACTACGGTATTGAATATGTCAGGAATGACATCAGCAGTACTGCGGATATTAAAAACATTTCGACAGGAGAGATTACTCCTGCCGGATCACGGTACCCTAACGGCAATAATATCTATAACAGCTTCTCCGTTTACAGCGGGTATAAGAACAACATGTCAGAAAAAGTAACCCTGAACACCGGTTTGCGCTACAATTTTGTGTCACTCAATTCAGACATCGCTGACAACTCATTCTACAACTTCCCCTTCACATCTATAAAGTCTGCCAACAGTGCTCTCACCGGGGCTCTGGGAATGGTTTACCGTCCTGATGACAAAAGTGAGGTCTCCTTTAATATCTCAACCGGCTTCAGGGCTCCCAACCTTGATGACCTTGGCAAGGTGTTCGAGTCAGCGCCGGGCGTGGTTGTGGTCCCAAACTTGGGCCTGGGCCCCGAATACGTTTATAATATTGACCTCAGTGCCGCAAATGACTTCGGGAAAGTGCTCCACACCGAGGTGACCGGATTCTTTTCCTACCTTGACAATGCTATGGTGCGCAGAGAGTTCCAATTCAACGGCGAGGACTCCATAATATACCTGGGAGAGATGAGCAAGGTATACGCAATGGTAAATGCCGGTTATGCCGTTGTCTACGGAGCCCAGATCAAGGCTGAACTAAAACCTCTCTCCATATTACGCATTAAGACCTCCCTGACACTTACCGGAGGTCATGATGATGAGAAAAATCCGTTACGGCATGTCCCGCCTCTCTTCGGATCTACTCATATAATCTTTGAAGAGTCATCTCTCAAGGCTGACCTCTATGCAATATACAACGGAAGCAAACCTTATGACAGGATGGCCCCCAGCGAGTCAGACAAGCCATATATGTATGCAGCTGACGAAAACGGTGATCCATGGTCTCCGGGATGGTTCACCCTGAACTTCAAGACCAGCTACAATCTCTCCAACAGGGCTGAATTCACTGCCGGCATAGAAAATATGCTTGACCTCAGGTACAGACCCTATTCATCAGGTATTGCATCACCCGGCAGAAATTTCATATTCTCCGTAAGAATAATGATCTGAACCCCTTCCGGAGTAATATTTGTTATTCCGGAATGAATGAGTAAATTACAGCCATTATTCCGTAAAACGACGGCAATGGCAGAAGGCTTTACTCTGATAGAGGTCAGGACAAAAAAAGAGATAAAGGAATTTCATGACCTTCCTACCAGGATCAATACAGGAGATCCAAACTGGATAAAACCTCTCTTCAAGGATGTTGAATCTGTATTTACTCCGTCATCAAACACTCTTTTCCGTAACGGTGCCGCAATACGCTGGCTTCTGCATAATGCTGACGGCAAGACTGTTGGCCGCGTAGCCGCCTTCTACAGTAAAAAGATCGCCAATGCCAGTAAGGAGAATGTCGGTGGAATGGGATTCTTTGAATGCATAAATGACCTTGAGGCAGCATCTGTCCTTTTTGACGCCTGTCGCCAATGGCTGTCAGACAACGGGATGAAGGTAATGGAAGGGCCTGTAAACTTTGGCGAACGCGACCGCTGGTGGGGCGTTCTTGTTGACGGCTATCTGCCTCCCAACTATTGCATGCCCTACAACCCTCCCTATTATAAAACGCTGTTTGAAAACTACGGATTCCGGAACTATTTTGATCAGTATACATATCATTCACCCATCACTGCCGAGAGGATGTCCGAGGTGATAAAAATAAAAGCTGAGAGAATCTTCGCAAACCCTGATTATACATTCAGGTACATGAAGCAAAGCGAAATGAAGGAAATAGGCCGCAACTTCATGATAATCTATAACAAAGCCTGGGCTCGCTTTCCAGGGGTGAAAACAATAAGTGAAGGCCATGCAAGAATCTTGTTGAAGAGCCTTAAGCCGGTCCTCGATGAGAAACTACTGTGGTTTGGTTTTTACAGGGAAGAACCTGTATGTTTCTTCCTGATGCTTCCCGAAGTGAACCAGATAGTCAGGCACCTGAACGGCAAACTGAATACTGTAGGCAAGCTTAAATTTCTGTGGCACAGACATGCCTCCGG
>JAQBHM010000343.1:0-10759 GCA_032127795.1 Bacteroidales bacterium
CAACATGTACTGTACGCATTGACGACGGCGAAAAGGGATTCAAAACCTACAACGGCACCGTCAGCCACGTGGCGGAGAAGGCCGAGTTCACCCCCAAGATCATCCAGACAAAGGAAGAACGCGTGACACTCGTCTATGCCGTCACCATTGACGTTCCCAATGACGGTTCAATAAAATCAGGCATGCCCGGCGAGGCTATCTTCCAGTAGCATGACAGCAGTAATAGAGGCATATAATATCACTCATCGGTTCGGAAAGACCACAGCACTTGACGATGTGAGCTTTACCGCAGACGCCAATGAGTTATTCGGTTTTATCGGCCCCGATGGCGCCGGCAAGACCACCCTCTTCCGCCTGGCTGCAACGCTGATGATACCCTCTGAAGGAAGACTATCGCTCTTCGGTCTTGACACTGTCAAAGACTACAGGAAACTGCGTAATATTATAGGCTACATGCCCGGCAGGTTCAGCCTCTACCAGGATCTTACCGTGGAGGAAAACCTGAACTTCTATGCCACCATTTTCGGCACAACAATAAAGGAGAACTACCGGCTGATAGAGCCCATTTACAAACAGATAGAGCCTTTCAAAAAGCGTCTTGCAGGACGCCTCTCGGGAGGTATGAAGCAGAAGCTTGCCCTATCCTGCGCCCTTATACACAAGCCTACAGTGCTTATCCTTGACGAGCCCACCACAGGTGTTGATGCTGTCTCCCGTACCGAGTTCTGGGAAATGCTTTCCGGTCTCAAGGCTGAAGGGATAACGATAATTGTTTCAACACCATATATGGACGAAGCTCTTCACTGTGACCGCATCGCCCTGATACAGTCCGGTGCGATCCTCAGTATTGACACTCCGGATAAGATACGCAGATCATACCACCATAAACTTTATGCGGTAAAACATCCGAATAAGTATAAGCTTCTCCTGGCTCTGCGCTCCCTGTCATCCAGATTCACAGGAGACAGTTCGCTGGTTGGCTCTGATGCCAAAGCTATGGCAGAAGATGCTGAACCTTTTGGTGACTCAGTCCATATAACCTTGCCCGGAGGCACAAAACCCGAAGAACTGATATCAGCCCTGGAAGCCATCGGGCTGGAAGGTGCAACCGTGGAAGAGATAATACCCGGAATTGAAGATGTCTTCCTGGAACTGATGCAGAGAGAAAAGTAATGACTGGAGAGAAAGTTATAGAAGTTAACGGGCTGGTCAAGAAGTTCGGATCATTTGTAGCCAATGACCATCTTACATTTGATGTATACAAAGGTGAGATCTTTGGCTTCCTCGGCGCCAATGGAGCAGGGAAGACAACGGCTATCAGGATCTTATGCGGCCTCTCAAAACCCACATCCGGAACAGCCCTCGTGGCAGGCATTGACGCCGGCAGAAGCCCTGAAGAGATAAAGAAACGGATAGGTTACATGTCACAGCGCTTTTCCCTCTATGAAGACCTGACAGTGACGGAGAACATTGAGCTTTACGGCGGTATTTATGGTATGAGGATGAAAGAAATACGTCCGCGCACAGAACAGTTGCTTGAACGGCTTGATTTCACATCGTACCGTAATACGCTCATCAGCGCCCTCCCGTTAGGACTGAGACAGAAGCTGGCGTTCTCGGTAGCGGTTTTCCATGACCCTGAAATAGTCTTCCTTGATGAACCCACCAGCGGCGTTGACCCTATCACCAGGCGCCAGTTCTGGGAGATGATATATGAAACAGCATCACGAGGTATAACTGTCTTCGTGACAACACATTACATGGATGAAGCTGAATATTGCGACAGGGTCACAATAATGAACGAAGGACGTATTGTTGCACTCGATACCCCGGCGGCACTGCGGCAGACTTTCGGTACTGCCTCAATTGAGGAGCTCTTCGTGAAGATCACAAGACCTAAAACTCCCGTCCTATGAAGAGATTCATGGCATTTGTAAAGAAGGAGTTCCTTCATATCTTCCGCGACTACCGTACGCTGGTCATCCTCTTTGGCCTTCCTGTGGCCCAGATACTCATATTCGGGTATGCGGTAAGAACTGACATAAGCAATGCCAATATTGCGGTGCTTGATCTCTCAAGAGATGAGGTGTCTACCACTATCACCAGAAAACTTGAATCATAAGGATTCTTCAAAATAAGATATAATCTCAACAGCTACAATGAGATAGACGCAGCCTTCAAAGAAGGAAAGATCAGGGAGGTTGTGATATTCCCTGAAGATTTCGGAGCACAGCTGACGCGTGAAGGCAATGCAACCGTAAGCATTATAGCTGACGGCTCAGAACCTAACAGTGCAAACCTGGTGAGCAATTATACAACTGCAATCATCAGTGATTATTCAGCAGGTCTCACACAGATGCTAGCGGGCAAAATGCCAATAATTAACTCTGAGGTGCGCATGTTTTTCAATCCCAACCTTGAGAGTCACTTCATGTTCGTACCGGGAGTCATCACCCTGATCCTGATACTTGTATGTGCACTGATGACCTCGGTTACAATAACGCGCGAGAAAGAGTTCGGCACCATGGAGGTGCTGCTGGTCTCTCCCCTTAAGCCATGGCAGATCATTCTGGGCAAGGTAGCGCCCTATTTCTTCCTATCACTGGTGAACGTAATAGTCATACTGATTATGGCATGGTTTGTTTTTGGTCTCCCTGTCAGAGGAAGTGTTGCCCTGCTGATAGCAGAATGTATGTTGTATATCCTCCTCGGGCTTTCAATAGGCATCCTTATCTCTGCCTCCACATCAAAGATGCAGAATGCAATGTTTATCTCATTGCTAGGTATGATGCTCCCCAGCCTCCTGCTGTCAGGGTTTATCTTTCCAATAGAGAATATGCCTAAGATCTATGATTATGTAAGCCTGATACTACCCCCCAGATGGTTTGTGGAGATAATCCGCTCAATAATGATCAAGGGTGCCGGGTTTACATACATCTGGAAGGAGACGCTTATACTTGTTGTCATGACAATCTTCTTCATGTTACTAAGTGCCAAGAATTTCAAAGTCAGATTATCGGAGGGTACGAAATGAGAAAGCTGATTTTCCTGCTGAAAAAGGAGTTCCGGCAGATAATGAGGAATCCGTTTCTCTCAAGGGCTATCATTCTTGTGCCTGTGGTACAGATGCTTATACTTGTCCCTGCCGTCAACCTCGAGCTTAAAAGTGTTAACCTGGCGGTTGCAGACAGTGATCACAGTCCTGCCTCACGCGCACTGCTCGCAAAACTCAGCGGTTCATCATTCTTTAAAGTCAGTGCCACGGCAAGTGATTACAATGAAGCCGAAAGCCTGCTCCTTGAAGGCAAGGCAGGCATGGTGCTGCTTATTCCTGATGACTTCTCAGAGGGCCTTGCAGGGTACGGAACCCCCAGGGTACAGGTACTTGCTGATGCTGTTAATGCTACCTCTGCACAGCTCGGGTGGGCTTACCTGAGCGCTGTTATACGCGATTACAACCGTGATGTTATTATAAGCCGGGGTGTGGCTCCCTCATCTGTTCCGGGAATAAACGTCTCCACAAGGTATTGGTATAACCCAACCCTGAATTATAAATACTATATGTTGCCCGGAGTGCTTGTGATACTCATTACAGCTATCGGGTTGCTGATGGCAGGTCTCAACCTGGTGCGCGAGAAAGAGACAGGCACCATTGAGCAGATAAATGTAACACCGGTAAAGAAGTGGCAGCTGATAGCCTCGAAGGTTATTCCGTTCTTTATCATCGGACTTTTAGACCTGGCCCTGGGACTTATTGTAGGATGGATAGCCTTTGATATTCCTTTTGCAGGAAGCATTCTGCTCTTCTTTGCCTGCGCTGCAATATTTCTTGTTGCGGTGCTGGGACTGGCACTCTTCTTTTCAACGATGGCTTCAACACAACAACAGTTCCTGTTTATCGCCTTCTTCTTTGTGATGATATTCGTGCTTATGAGCGGTATCTTCACACCCTCAGAAAGCATGCCGCGATGGGCACAACAGTTCAACTATGTGAACCCCGTGGCTTACCTCATGCGCATCAACCGCATGGTGATGCTTAAAGGGTCAGGATTTCAAGACATTGCCCGCGACATGGGAGCACTGGCGGTGCTCGCCGTCACCTTTATCACCTTTGCAATAAGGACATATCGTAAAAGGGCATAGAGATTCCTGCAAATTACCGTTTTCAATATTTATCGACTAACTTAGCTTTTTCAGATCATGTTGATGTAATAATCCGTAAAATGAAGAAATTTGCCATATTGTTGATTCTTGGTCTGGTCCATTCCGGATTGCATGCACAGACATACCGGTTCCAGAACAATAAGCTTGACAGCGAAGAGCGTCTTGACAACCTTATTTCACTGATGACCCTTGATGAAAAGATCAACTGTCTCTCCACACAGCCGTCAGTGCCGCGCCTGGGAATAAAAGGCACCAGGATTGTCGAAGGTCTTCACGGGCTTGCCCTCAGCGGCCCTGCTAACTGGGCCGTCAGGGGAAAGGGCTCCTCGGTGACTACCACCTTCCCTCAGGCTATAGGGCTGGCACAGATGTGGGATCCTCAGCTTCTTGAAAAGGCAGCGGCACTGGAAGCCGAAGAATGCCGTTACCTGACACAAAACCCTGACTACGCCAGCGCCGGGCTGATAGTGCTGGCACCCAATGCTGACCTGGGGAGAGATGTGCGCTGGGGACGCACTGAAGAGTGTTACGGTGAAGATGCCTTCCTGACATCACGACTGGTGGTCGCCTTCGTGAAAGGACTACAGGGTGATAACCCGAAATACTGGAAGACAGCCTCCCTGCTGAAGCACTTCCTTGCCAACAGCAATGAAAACAACCGTGCGCAAAACTCCTCCGACTTTGACGAACGGCTCTTCCGTGAATATTACTCCTGGCCCTTTTACAAAGGTGTCACTGAAGGAGGTTCAAGAGCCTATATGACTGCCTATAACAAATACAACGGAATACCCTGTACCGTTCATCCCGTCCTTAAGGATGTCACCGTCAACGAGTGGGGCCAAAACGGGATTATCATCACCGACGGCGGAGCATACCGTCAGCTGGTAACACACCATAAATACTACCCGGACCTGAAAACAGCCGCCAAAGGATGCCTTGATGCAGGTACAACAATATTCCTCGATGATTATAAAGAACCCCTGAAAGAAGCAATAAAAGAAGGTCTCATAAAAGAGGAAGAAATAGACCGGGCAGCGCGGGGTACTTTGCGTGTATTGATGAAATTAGGTTTGCTGGACCAGGAGGATGAACCTGAAAACCCATACCTGAAAATCGGGATCACTGATACCATTGCCCCGTGGCTGAAGCCCGAAACCAGGGCGCTGGTACGCGAAGTCACCGCCAGGTCAGTGGTGCTGCTGAAGAATGATAAACAGACACTGCCACTGGACCCTGCGAAAACAGGGACCATTGCAGTTATCGGTCCTTCTGCAAATCTGGTGGTTCCTGACTGGTATTCCGGAATGCCACCATACAGGATCACAGTATTGCAGGGCATAAAAAATGGTGCCGGTGATAATGTTAATATCCTGTATGCAAAATCCAACAAGGCAGACTCGGCAGTCATCGCTGCAAGCAAGGCAGATGTGGCAATAGTATGCGTCGGTAATCATCCTCTTAGTTACGGATTGCCGTGGGGTCAGAACCAGGTGGCCAGCGACGGCCGCGAGGATGTTGACCGCCAGGCCCTGTCACTTGAACAGGAAGACCTGGTGAAACTTGTCCGTGCCGCCAACCCGAATACCATACTGGTAGTCGTCTCCAGCTTCCCTTATACAATTAACTGGTCCAAAGAAAACGTGCCTGCAATACTTCATATCTCCCAGTCGAGCCAGGAGCTGGGCAATGGACTGGCAGACGTGATCTTCGGTGTCAGAAGCCCTGCCGGCCGCCTGGTTCAGACATGGCCATCGTCAATAGATGACTTGCTGCCTATCCTTGAATATGACATCCGTAAAGGGAGCACTTACCAGTACAGTAAAAAGGAACCTCTTTTCCCGTTCGGACACGGACTGACATATACCACATTCATTTATTCGGAGATGAAGACAGACAGGAAGAGTGTTAAAGAGAACGGCGAGGTCAGTGTCACATTCAAGCTTGAAAACACAGGTGATTATGACAGTGATGAGGTTGTACAGTTATATGTAAGCTTCCCGGAATCAAAGGTCGAAAGACCCGCAATAGCGCTCAGGGGTTTCAGCAGGGTCCATGTTATGAAAGGCCGGTCGCAGATAGTCACTATTCCCTTAAAGGCCGACGATCTGAAATACTGGGATGTTGATAAACATGCTTTTGTCCTTGAAAAGGGAAAGGTAATGCTTTCAGTAGGAAGATCATCAGCAGATCTGCTCCTGCACTCCACTCTTGAAATAAAATAGGATCAGACCCGGCAACGCTTACTGCACGGGCTTCTGAGGCACCTTATAGAGCAGGTCCAGGTCATAACCGAGACCGCGGGCTTTGTTAAGTATCATCTTATACGTAACATCGTCCATCTGCGGTGTGCGTGACAGTATCCAGAGATATTTGTCCGACTTGCTGCCTATCAGCGCCCACTGGTAGTCAGGATCAAGATCCATGATAATATAATCAGCATAAAAGAAGAGGAAAAAAGATACCTTCAAACGTCCGTCCGTAGGTTTACCTGCCAGCTTGGCCTTGCCGATGGCCGTGCTTCTCTCCCCGTCAAGGGTGCCTTTAAAACCGGCATTTTCAACCTTAATCTTCCCGTCAGCACGAAGTGAATAGGTAGCTGTCACTCCCACCAGCCCCTTCTCAAATGAGTGGGGGAAGCGGGCTGTCTCATACCAGACGCCAAGGTAACGGTCCAGGTTCAGATCTTTGATGTAGGGTCTCTGTGCCATAGATGGTTGTAAGATTAAAAACAGCGCCAGTACCGCAAAGGCTATACCGGTAATTGAGAAGATCTTGTTCTTGTTCATGATGTAGTTTATCTAAAATGATCCGGAAAAACCTTTCCTAAAGATACTGACTTTATATCATACTATGGCATGCCCCGGAATCTCTTGCTGATGCCAGGACTTGTTTTTTAGTGATTCAAAATAAATTTGACTTCAGCTAAAATCGTGTTTAACTTTGATTTGCCGATTAGTTGAGGTTTGTAGATAACTATTTCAGATTGATAGTAATGAAAAAGTCTAATCTTCTGCTTTTTACCGGTATCCTGATTTTGTTAAACTGTTGCTCGTATCCTCACTTTTATTATTCTCCCAATATCCAGCATGTCCCTTTGTTTGATGATCGCAATGAGTTCTCAGGCAGTATTGCAGGAAGCGTTGGCATTGTAAATAACTGTGTTGAACTGCAGGCCGGTTACTCTTTGCCAGGCCATGTGGCATTGTCAACAAATTTTATGACGGGAGGGAATAATCACGAAACCGGATCCTACAGGGATTTTTCCAAACTTTCCTATTTTGAAGGCTCTTTAGGATTCTATACATCATTCAGCGAGACCGGAATATTTGAAATATACGGCGGATATGGCCTTGGCTCACAACGTCATTCTTTTACATTCTCAGAATTCAGCACATGGTATTTGTGGGACAGGGAACCTGACGGAACCGCTGACATGTCATTCTCCAAGATATTCATCCAGCCAAATATCGGCATCAGATCAGAGTGGGTGGAAGCCGCATTTTCATGCCGTTTCAGCCGATTAAATTTCAAAGAGATAAATATTTATAATACGGTATATCATCTCGATGAACTTAACACACTTAAACTGAACAGCGCCCCCACTCTCCTTGAGCCCGCATTGACATTCCGCGCCGGCAGCGAATCAATCAAGGGACAGATACAGCTTGGATTTGCTGCCAGACTTTCAAATCCGGATCTTGAATTGATGTTCGAATCGTTCAGATTTTCTCTCGGAATTCATTTTTATTTATCAGGAAAATAACCGGAAGCACATTACACTCCAGCAATCCATACCTCGGGGCACCAGATCCGGCGCCGCAGAAATACCCTGCTGCAACACCCAACTTTAATAACCTGTGCCCTGACAGGTAACCTTATCATCACTTTCTCCCTGTCAGTAACTTACCGTCGCAGTCACCGGCCAGTGGTCTGAGATGAAGATACCGTTTTCAATGATCTTATGTGTCATCTGCTTCTCAACCTTCATGCCGCTGTGTACAAATATATAGTCTATACGCCCCTTTCCCTGAACATCTTTCCAGCCGTTGAAAGTATAACTCTCCCCTGCCGGTGCGGTCTCCGATATTGAATATGAGTCAACGGCGAGGCTTCCCTCCGTCATCTTTGATATTGTGAGGCTCTCTGGCAGAGCATTGAAATCGCCCGTTATTACGAAGTTATTATCTCCTGAAAGCTCCCTGACCTTTGCAAGAAGCACTCCTGCGCTCATCACGCGGGCTGAGTCGCTTATATGGTCAAAGTGAGTATTGAAATAGAGCAGGGTATCTTTTGCTCTCTTGTCAAAGAGCCTCACCCATGTTGTGATGCGTGTCAGGGCGGCACCCCACCCTATTGAGCCCGGAATATCAGGGGTGGAGGAGAGCCAGAAAGTCCCTTCATCAATAGCATCAAACCTGCCCTGACGGTAAAATACCGGGCTGGCTTCCCCTTTTCTCAGACCGTCATCACGGCCGGTGGCAACAGAACCGTAACCCGACAGTGCCGAGTCAAGGAATTCATACTGGTGCCACAGTACCTCCTGCATACCAAGCAGGTCTGGCAACTGTCCGTTGATGAAGCCTGCAACCATACCTGCACGGTTGGGCCAGGCATTGATGCTGTCACGCGGATTGTCGAACCTGATGTTGAATGTCATTACATCAATATCATTACTCTCTTCCGTTTTGCATGATAAAAGCAGAAGAGCGCTACAGAAAGCTATAATCATTATTCTATACATATTCCGGCATTTTTTATAAAAGTAAAAAAAATACCTGGCAGAGGCTCCTATCCGAAAATCACTATCTTTGTATCACTACCCATTCTTTTCGCAAGAGAAGTTTTGGTTTATACAGAAGAGGGGAGAGATTAGGCTCTGAGAACCTCTAGCAACCGCCGGATTCAATATCCTGAAAGGTGCTAACACCTACCCTTAAAAGGGAATTATAAATTGAGATTTTTGCGGACAGCCACAAGCCAGAGCAAAGATTTTCAGACAGCAGCGCAGGTTGTTGTATAATGTTGTATGACAGTATTTTAATTATTATATATTATGTCGAAAAAAAGAAGCATAGAAGAGATCAACGAAAAAATCCGCAAGGGAAAAGCCGTTGTTCTCACCGCTGAGCAGGTCTCAGCGATGGGAAAAGAGATGACGCCTGCCGAGGTAATGAGCAGGGTCGATGTTGTAACCACCGCCACCTTCGGGCCTATGTGCTCGTCGGGTGTCTTTATCAACTTCGGTCATTCTTCCCCGCCTATGCGCATGGAGAGGCTTACCTTGAACAATGTCCCTGCGTGCGGAGGAATAGCTGCCGTGGATGCCTATTTGGGTGCCACGGAGACAGCCATGCCTCATGATACATACGGCGGAGCCCATGTCATCGAAGAGCTTATTGCAGGTAAGGATGTGCTGCTGCAGGCCACAGGCAAGGGCACCGACTGTTACCCCAGGACAGAGATCAGGACAATGGTCAACAAGGATTCAATCAATGAGTTCATCATGTTCAACCCGCGTAATGCCTACCAGAACTATAATGTGGCCGTGAACAGCACACCTAAGATCAAATTCACATACATGGGCACACTGCTGCCCTCATTCGGCAATGCCAACTTCTCCACCTCCGGGGAACTAAGCCCACTGCTCAATGACCCCGAGATGCGTACAATAGGCATTGGCACGCGGATTTTCATGGGTGGCACCACCGGGTATGTGGCATGGAACGGAACACAGTTCAATACAGGTAAACCGCTGAACGAGAACGGTATTCCGATAGGCAATGCCGCCACCCTGTCACTAATCGGCGATGCCAGGCTGATGAGCACCAGGTTCATCAGGGCAGCCTACTTTGAAAAATACGGCGTCTCACTGTTCGTGGGAATAGGTATCCCTGTTCCGATGATTGACGAAGACATCGCATCAAGGGTGCTGATTCGTAACAGCCAGATAGAAACAAACATAATAGACTATGGATCAGGTAATTTCGAAATACTGGGACGAATAGATTATGAGAAGCTTTTTTCCGGCGAGATAACCCTTAACGGGAAGAAGATCCGCACAGCGCCCCTCTCAAGTGTCAAAGTCGCCCGTGAAATTGCTGAACTCCTACGAACGGAAGTGACTGAAGGCCGCTTCCTCCTCACTGAGCCTGTGGCGCTGTTCCCTAAAACAGCAGGATTGAATAAACTGGAGATAAGGATATGATAATAAATTAAGAATTATGACAAGCAGAAGATTTGTGCTTACATTCCCGCCAGATGCGACGGGCGAGCCGATTACATATAACCTGATAAAGAAATATGACATCATCGTCAACATTGTGAAAGCCGATGTCTCACCCGGAAAGATAGGCCACCTGGTGATGGAGATGACTGCCCCCGGCAAAGTGCTTAAGGAGGGCATGGAGTATATCAGGCAACAGAATGTAGAGTGTGAGCCTATAGACAAAAAGATACGCTACAGGGAAGACCTGTGCATCCATTGCGGCGCCTGTTCTGCCGTATGTTTTGCCGGTGCCCTCACCATGGGACGCCAGTCGGCGGAACTCTCCTTTGACCCTGAGAAATGCGTTATTTGCGAATTATGCCTGAAATC
>JAQBHM010000344.1:0-2511 GCA_032127795.1 Bacteroidales bacterium
GTACATCAATCCTCCTAAAGGAAGGATAGTTACTGGTGAACTGCCAAATAAAATGGGTATGGAGCTGAGGGGCCCCGGATATTCTATCCTGAAAATCAAACTCTCCGGAAGCAAGGCTCCTGTTGTGATTGATTTTTCAAAAGTGAATCCGAAGAGAGAGCCTGGCAAGACCGCCGGCTATTATCTTGTCGCCTCCGGGCTTATCGAGGGATTCTCAAAGCAGCTTCATGCTGATTTTGACATCCTGGCTTTACAGCCTGACACTCTTTTTTTTGGTTATGACCGGCTTGTCACCCGCAAAGTGGCTGTCATACCGGATATAAAAGTTGAATTATCGCCGGAGAGCAGGGTGATAGTGATGCCTGACCCTGACAGTATTGAAGTCACCGGTCCGGAGCATGTCATAGATACCATGATTGGTATCCGAACCAGGCACCGTTCATTCAAAAGACTGAAAGAGAATTTCAGAACTTCCGTTGCCCTCGATTGTCCTGATAACCTGCAGACAACACAAAAGAGAGTGGCTCTTGAAGTGTCAGTCATCGGAAGACCTTCAACGTTCTTCAACTTCAGGAATACAAAAACCAACTAACGGACTGTCTGAATGGTAAAGAAGCTTGGTGTCACCGGAGGTATTGGAAGCGGCAAGACCACTGTATGCAAGATATTCAGGGTTCTAGGAGTTCCTGTCTTTATGGCTGATGATATTGCAAGGAGACTGATGAACAGTGATCCTGAAATAGCCGGGGGGATAAATGAGATAGTATCAAAAGATCTTTATGGCGGAGGAGAGCTGGACCGCAAAGAGCTGGCAAAGATGATATTCAACCAACCCGAACTTCTGAGGCAGGTCAATGCTGTGGTTCATCCGGCAGTACTCAGTAACTTTGAAGCATGGACGCTCTCTTTTGATACCCCCTATGTAATCATGGAGGCTGCAATACTCTTTGAGAGCCATGCTGATATACTTGTTGACAGGGTAGTTACGGTATCAGCACCGGTTGAAGAGCGGATATCACGTGTTATGGGACGCAGCGAAATGAACAGGATGGAGGTCCTTGAGAGAATAAACAATCAGCTTGAAGATGATGAACGGGAAGAAAAGTCTTACTACATCATCCATAACGCTGACAATGAGATGATAATCCCGGAGATCCTCAAAATTCATGAAGATATGCTCCGACTGGCAGGCAAGGAAAGATAATGGGTAGTTTTGCAAAATGGCTTGGTGGGGGCCTCGGGTTTGTTCTGGGAGGGCCTATGGGAGGTCTTCTGGGATTTTTTCTCGGTTCAGTGGTTGACAGCTCCACTGTTGGGAGTTACAGGCAGGCAGGAGTCACAACGACTCCCGGCGATTTTGGTATGAGCCTGCTGGTCCTGATTGCCGCAGTGATGAAGGCAGACGGCAAAGTAATGAAGTCAGAGCTTGATTATGTCAAACACTTCTTCCTGACCCAGTTTGGCCCCGACACAGCACGTGAAGCCTCCGTGATGCTCAGGGACCTGCTTAAGAAGGATATCCCGCTCAGGGATGTCTGCATGCAGATCAGAGCCAATATGGATTATTCCGCCAGGCTCCAGTTAATTCATATTCTCTATAATATTTCGGCGGCAGACGGACGGTTTGATGCATCAGAAATAAAGGTAATAAAGTCAATCTCAGATATGCTGGGAATCTCGGCAACTGACTATGAGTCAATCCGTAATATGTTCATCCCCGCCACTGATGCTGCGTACCGTATTCTTGAGGTGGAACGAACTGCCACTGAGGAGGAACTGAAAAAAGCCTACCGCAAAATGGCGCTCAAGTACCATCCTGACAAGGTAAGTCACCTTGGTGAAGAGTTCCGTAAAACAGCGGAGGAGAAATTCAAATCTGTCAATGAAGCCTGGGACAAGATCAAAAAAGAACGTAATTTTGTATAATAAATAACTGTAATACAGTTGTTAAAATTAAATTTCGAAAAATGAATCTGAAAGACATTCTGGCAATTTCCGGTGAAGGGACCCTGTTTAAGTTTATTGCACAGGGTAAAAATGCCGTCATTGTTGAAAACCTTGAAACCGGCAGACGGATAAGCGCCGGCGGGACTGCCAAGGTAAGTGCACTCGATGAGATAGCCATCTTCACTACAGGCGAAGATATGCCCCTTGGCAAAGTGATGGATAAGATCTGGGAGAAGGAAAATGGCGGTGAAGCTATTTCACACAAGTCACCTGACAGTGACCTGAAGAAATACTTCGCTGAAGTGATTCCTGATTATGATTCTGACAGGGTCTATACATCTGACATCCGGAAGGTTCTTCACTGGTATAATATCCTCAACAAACTGAAACTTCTTGTCATGGAGGAGGAAGAGAAAAAGGATGAAGAAAAGGATGAAGAAAAGGAAGACCCTCAGGCAGCAAATTCTTCAGCAAAGCCCAAAAAGAAACCTGTGAAGAAAAGCGGAGTAACTGCTGAAAAGAAAGCCAGACCGGCGTCGGGCAAAAAGGGATAGGATGGCGGTT
>JAQBHM010000345.1:0-4328 GCA_032127795.1 Bacteroidales bacterium
CAGCAGATGCCTTACGGTGATATCAAAAAACCTGGGATCCATACCATCATACACATCTTCCGGAAAGTAGTCGATTATTTTTTTGTCAATGCTCTCTATCAGTCCATCATGTAAGGCAATTCCAACCAGGGCTGACATAAAACTCTTGGTGTCAGACCATATCTGATGAGGTGTATGCCGGTCATAGCCATTGTAGTACTCTTCAGCAACCAGGTATCCGTTTTTTATCACAAGAAGAGCATCAACAAACCCCAGTTCTTCAGCCCTGGCAAATGCTGAATTAAGCATTGCCTGATCTAAACCCTGGGCTGACGGAGTAGATTCAGGCCATTGAAAATCAAATTGTTGCGATGGCTTATCACATGACAACAGAGTGCACACCGACAGAATTAAAGGATAGACAATTCTTCTTATCATGGCAAATTGTTTTGGCACTACACAGTATAAGCAAAAAATCTTTATCAGCAGGAATGAAAATTTTTAATTTTCATTCCTGCCGGGATATTATGAATTAGAATGTGGTTTCACACAAAATAACCGGTGAGGCTGTGAAAAGCGGAGGTCAGATAACCGCTACCACGACTCCGTCAAACAGCAGGCTTGGAAGTCTTGCCTGTCCTCTCCCTGGAACAGGGTAATCTATTTGATACTGAAGATGACCGGCAGTGAGAAATATACTGCCACGGGGTTTCCATCCTGTTTTCCCGGCCTCCATCGTGGCAACCTGGAAACAACCCTCACAGCCTCTGCATCAAGGAGTGGATCTGCCTTTCGGACAACAGCAATGCGGCTCACATCACCTGTTGCAGTAACCACAAACTGCAGTATGACAGTACCTTCAATCCCGTTCTCAAGTGCATCAGGCGGGTAAGAGATGTTGTCAATCACAAATTTCATCAGCGCGGCCTCTCCTCCGGGGAATGAAGGCATCTCCTGAACGGTAATGTACGTTTTTGGCTCCGGTGGGGTGATGGGTTCAGGGTCATTCACAATGACCTGAATTTCTCCGGGATCACCGTTTTCTGTCAGCTCAATCCTCTCATCAGTCGTTGGCATCTCGTCAGCAGGCACCAGGGTATCTGCAACGACTATCGGCGGAGAAAACCTCGACTGATTGATAATATTTTCAGGCGGCGGTTGGGTAACCGGGGGCTCAGGTGGTGTCGGGGGGTCAAGCAGCGAAGGGTCCGGCATAGCAGTGTAGTTTATTATATGACCCGGGAGTATGTTCTCCCTGTCAGCTTTAAAAAATGGCACCAGGACAAGTGTGATGCCAAAGATCATTGCTGCTACAATAGAGATGCTCATTGTTGAGCCGTAGCTTCTCCGGAGCTCATAGGCCCCGTACTTCCTGTTGCGGTCCCGGAAGATGACTTCATCATACCCGGGAGCCTTTGTAACATTCCTCTTCATTTTAGACAGTTTAGGTAAATAGTCTTAATAAAGAGGCGCCTCTGAATTAATACGCTCAAATATAATGCCACAAATACTTTAAAAAATATAAAGTTTGACTACAGGTTGTCAGGGTGCCTGAAACAGCATGTAAGATGATCATTGACTATTCCTGCCGCCTGCATGAAAGCATAACAAATTGTTGATCCCACAAAAGTAAATCCTCTCTTTTTCAGGTCTTTGCTGACAGCATCGGAAAGTGGGGTACTGGCCGGGATCTCTTTGAGGCTTTTCCAGCGGTTTATCACTGGTTCGCCTCCGCTGAATCCCCATATATAGTTGTCAAAACTGCCAAATTCATTCTGGATTTCAACAAAAGCCCGTGCATTGTTTATAGCTGACCTGATCTTGAGTTTGTTACGTATGATACCCTTGTCATTCAGCAGTTCCAGGGTTTTCTTCTCATCATAAGCAGCCACCTTTGCAGGGTCAAAACCGTCAAAGGCCCTGCGATAGCCCTCACGCCTGTGCAGAATGGTCTTCCAGCTGAGTCCTGCCTGTGCTCCGTCAAGTATAATGTGTTCAAACCATCTGATATCATCATGAACGGTGATACCCCACTCATTGTCATGGTACTCCGTCATCAGGGGGTCTCCCGATGGCCATTCACAGCTCTTGCTCATAGTTTTATCTTAATCCGAACCTGTACGAGAACTTAATAAGGAAGATATTGTATGGCTTGTTTTGCCTGAAGACATCACTGAACTGGTTTCCAAAGTTAAAGAGCCCCTCACCGGTGTAATAGTCCCTTGTCTGTGACCAGACAAGGTAAGCGGCTGAACCGGGCAGGAATTCCCATCTTATTACAAGGTTACTCAGGAACTCGCTGACGGTAAAGTCCAGATTTTCAAATGAGTAGTCAGAGCGTAGGTCACTGTTCTCAAAAACGAAATATTCTTCAAGAGAAGGGTCATAATAGATTTCTCCGGTGCCTGAGGTTAATGATTCTCTCGGTGAATATACATGGAACCTGTCAGTATAGGCATCTGCCAGGGGAGAGGTGATAAACTTAAATTCACTGTATTTGCCTGAACCGAAGAAAGGTTGTCCCCAGTACTGTACTGTGAGGTCGGGGGTGATATTATAATCGATCCTTAATGACATGCTGAGAATTTTCTGATCAATGGCAGCAAAGACATACCTCGGAATATCTTCATTCATGTTATAGTCAGTGGTTGTGACGTACTGCATTGAATGCATAGTATGGTTCCATTCCGGTTCGGCGCTGATGGTAAGTGTGTTGAAAGGCCTGTAGCTCAGCTCAAGGCCAAAGCTTTTAGATGTATATACGTTCTGGTTGCCCCAGCCGTAGTTGGCATTGATCTCAGCGACCAACTTCTTCCGTTCGCTGGTGCTGAATCCACCGTATAACCTTCCCGTGCCCGGCATCTTCATTGAAGGCCCGCCGCGGAGCATCAGGTTATCTCTCTCCCTGCTGTTAAATCCTCCTCCGAAATATGTACTCCAGAGATTCTTAAAGCCTGCATTCCATGAAAACTCATCACCCACCAACAGGGTGTGGCCACCGAAGTCCATCACATGGAGCAGGTTGGTTCCGAAACTCATCCTGTTGAAGATACTGAAAGGTTTGTGAATACTGTAGTTGAACACTGCAACACCAACGTACTGATCGGCTACTCTCATGTAGCCCACGTCATTCAGTTCCATGCCCGGTGATTTCCAGGCAGCGAGGTATATCAGCTGCATATTGCCCCCTATTTTGCCAGCCATGAGATTGCCGCCAAAGCCACTGAGCGATGTACGGGAAGGATCATACTTCACGTAATAAGCATCAGGTCTCTTAAAGTTGTGGACGGCAGAACGCTGGGTACTTGCGATGGCATCTTCATTGCCCTGAACGTTGCTGAAGGCTGTCCGCATCTGAAATATGTAATTCATACTCTTGGAATACTGGGTAAAGTCGATTCCCGCCGTGGTGGCTGATTTGTGAAAATAGTCCTGGGTGGTTTCGTCAAGTGATCTGATGGTGCTCGTTACCAGGCCTCCGATAATAGTTTTACCTCCATTTAGGTCCTGCTGGATCCTTCCCACAGTATAATTGGCAAATGGCTCCGCGGTAATATGGGTTGTCTCTCCGGTCAGCTCATTATAGATCTTAGTATTTACCTGTGCGGTGACAGCCTCGATGACCCCTACAGAAAGCCCATTGCCTGACTTACCGGTTATTTTGGCAGCTCCGATTATAGGAATGAATCCGGGGGTATAGGCATATTCATTATCATCAGGTTCTGCCGGGCGTTTTGGGCTTCGGCCTATTCTCCTGGAATAGAACAGGTTGTCATTGCCAACATCACCTTCACCTATTCCTAGTCCGTAGCTTGTAATATTATTGCCCTCGACAAAGAACGGTCTCTTCTCCCTGAAGAATGTCTCAAAGGCAGAGAGGTTTACTTCTGACGGGTCAGCTTCCACCTGCCCGAAGTCGGGGTTTACCGAAAGGCTGAGAGTCATATTGTTTGAGATGCCTATTTTGGCATCAAGGCCGGCGGTAGCTTTGAAATCAGTACCATCAATCCACGGGTTTCCCTCTTCACCTTCGTAAGTTTCAAGTTTGGCAACGCCATAGGGAGTAATATCAAAGAGAGTTCGCGGTTTAATGCCACTTAACCCGGCGAGAAGTCCTGCATTGTGCACAAAGCCTGAGGCATTCCTTGCAATAGGCTGCCACAAGTCAGTCTCATCATGACGGTAAAGGGTTCTGATAACCTCCAGTCCCCACGTCTGTTCATTCTCTGACGAGAAACGAAGCTGGGTCAGGGGTATTCTAATCTCTGCGGCCCATCCCCAGTCGTAAATGGCTGTCTTTACATACCATATGGGATCGAAGGTCTCATTTTCATTCATACCGTCATCTG
>JAQBHM010000346.1:0-6051 GCA_032127795.1 Bacteroidales bacterium
CTCTGGGCTATCTCGCACTCGTGATGCGGAAAGATCAGGTCCATGCCCCCACCGTGAATATCGAAAATATTACCCAGGTATTTTGTGCTCATGGCTGAGCACTCGAGATGCCATCCGGGAAAACCGTCGCTCCATTTTGAAGGCCATCGCATTATATGCGACGCTGATGCTTTCTTCCACAGGGCGAAGTCAAAGGGACTCCTCTTTTCCTCCTGCCCCTCAAGAACCCGGCTGTTGGACCGCATCTCATCAAGTACCCTTCCCGAAAGAATACCGTAACGGTAGTTTTTATCATATTTCTCTACATCGAAATAGACAGAGCCGTTTGACTCATATGCAAAGCCCTTGCTTATAAGAGTGTCAATGAGCAGCTGCTGTTCTATTATATGACCCGTGGCCCGGGGCTCTATTGACGGTGCCAGGGTGTTTAGCTGCTCCATCGCGTCCTGAAAAGTGTTCATATATTTCTGAACCACCTCCATTGGTTCGAGGTTCTCCTGCCTGGCTTTGAGTGATATCTTATCCTCCCCCGAGTCATCAGCTTCATTTTCAAGATGCCCCACGTCAGTGATATTGCGTATATAACGAACCCTGTAACCGAGATGCATCAGGTACCTGTAAAGGACATCAAATGTCACTGCCGGACGGGCATGACCGAGATGCGATTCACTGTATACCGTGGGACCGCAGACATACATCCCGACAAATGGCGGTGAGAGGGGCTCAAAAAGCTCCTTGCGGCGGGTGAGTGTGTTATAGATATTCAGAGCGCTTTTCATCCATTGCAGTGTTTATGCAAAAGTAACTTTTTTAGGATAAAAGGCCGGTCAACCACAACCAGAAAAAAACTGCCCCGGGTACACACGACCCGGGGCAGGTGGTCCGCCGAAACGGACCGTTCAGATCACACGAGGTGACGCGACACAGCGAGACGTGTCGTGTTTCAGACCAGCCCCTAAAGACGAAGCGGCTGAAAATAAAACTCAGATGAACCTGACTTGCCAATAAGATAATTAATGGTTCTCATAAATAGAGTAAACTAAAAACAGACATCGACTTTAGTAAAGATATAAAATCAATATATCTAAAACAAATTTTTAACCAAATTTTTTAAGGAAATTGTTGCATTTTCTGCCTGTTCACCCGGCGTTGCCCTTCTTCAGGGCTTTGAGAACTACTAAAAGTTTGCCCAGGCGATGAGGATAATATAACATCGCTCTCCACACTGAATCCCGGCCGTAACGCTTCTTCATGAAAGTCAGGGAAGGAAAAAGGTCGCCTGCAATGAAGATAAGCTTTCCCTTCAGCCCTCTGATAGCGGCGATGTTCCTGCGGTATGTCTCAGAAGCACTTATCGGCTCCATAAAACCAGGGTTCTCAAGATTTTCCATAAACCTGCCGGTGCTGATGGCCCCCCGCACGGCATCAACTGTGAATTTATCAGGGACCTCAACCTCCCAGATCACTTTCATGAGGTACAGTACCACCTTTACTTCGGTCTCTATCCCGGCCTGCCGGGCCTCATCAATAAGCTCATCCGTAAGAATCACCTCTCTGTCACTGACAAGAAGAAGAAATATGTCACAGTAAAGCCTGAGCTGGAACTCTCCTTTATTTTCATGCTTCTGCAGGTGCATTACCAGGTAGAGGAAACTGATGCGTGGCGGCAGAATATGCCAGGTCAGGCCTCCGGTGATGACTGTCACAGCCTCACTGAAAGCCTCCTCCGTCAGGGCGCCAGCTTTTTCACCAAAGAGCCTGTGATGCAGATCTACCGATACTCCGCCGCGGTGCATCTCCGGCAAATGATTGCTTATTTCAAGAATAATATGTCGGTAAAGCGGAGACTTTAGCGGACGGCTGACGAAACCCAGTGACTCAATGACATCCCTGGCTTTAAGAACATCGTGCGGTGAAACAAGCAGGTCTGCATCACTCATCTGCCTCAGTCCTCTTGACCCGTAGACAGTGTGTTCCAGGGCCATGCCCTTCAGTAATAATGCTTTTATCCCTGCCTTGTCAAGTGCTTCAATGATTTCCGCCGCCACAGATGAAACAAAGGTAACCCTCGCTATTGTTCTCAGCAAGGTGCTCTCCAGCACAGCCCTCTCCCCTTCCTCAACAAATCCGGCCAGGTCCAGGTCATTAAGGTTTTGCCATGCCAGCGCCGCCACGCCATGCCTGACAGCCAGTTCAGTAAAAGCATGCCAGTCAGTGACGGCCCTGGTGAGATCTTCTGCCCGCCAGCGCTCCTGCTCACTGAAGTCTGCCCTGCTGAGGGCCATCAACAGTGCTGCAGCATCATTCTTTCTCCCGGCAGCGGCGGTCATACATACATTGATTTTTGACGCGTGAACATTGAATAATACTTTCCTCCGGCAGTTATAAGCTCTTCATGGGTGCCTCTTTCAGTTATCTGCCCCCTGTCAAGAACAACTATCATGTCAGCATCACGGACATTGGCCAGGCGGTGGCTTATGAGTATACATGTCCTGCCTCCTGCTATTTCTTCCAGCCGTGAAAATATCTCAAATTCAGAGTCAGCATCCAGTGACGACGAAGGCTCGTCAAGAACGAGAACCGGGGCATCACGGTAGAGAGCCCTGGCAATGGCCATCTTCTGCCACTCACCCCAGCTAAGCTCACGGCCGCCCTCGGTATGGTGCCCCAGCATGGTATCATAACCACCCGGAAGGCTTTCAAGGAAAGATGCTATGCCCGCCTTCGAGGCAGCCTGATGAATGCCCTCTGTGCTCCCGGCAGCACTTATGTCACCAAGTCTTATATTATCAGCTGCCGTCATGTAATAAAGCATGAAATCCTGGAAGACTACGGAGAAAAGTCTCCGGTACTCATCCCTGTCAAACATCGTTATGTCACTCCCCCCCATCCTTACAGATCCCGAATCGGGATCATACAGTCCGCACAGTACCTTGACCAGTGTCGTCTTTCCTGACCCGTTGGGACCTACCACGGCTATCTTTTTCCCCCGGCCGATCTTCAGGCTGATATTTTTCAGTGCAGGTCCCGGGCTGCCGGGGTAAGTGTATGTCAGATCATTAATTTCAATCTCACTGAATGCCGGGATCTTCTCACTCCCTGCCGGGGTCTTCGCTCTCCCAGCCTCTGACTTCCTGCCGTCCTCCAGATCCAGGAACAGAAACAGGTCTTTAAGAAAAAGCCTGTTTTCTGCCAGCCCTGACACACCTGAAACGGCATCACGCATATATACCATAGCCTGCCTGAACGCTACAAGGTACATGGCCATTTCTCCGGCAGTAATCCTGGTATCTGTAAATGAAACCGTTGCGTATATGATAATGCCCCCGAAGATCAGCATTTTGACAACTGATGCCATGCTCTCCCGTAACGCATTTTTTTGTGCCGTCACAATCTCTTCTTCGCCTTTTGCGGTAAAGTTCTTTTTGTACTGACCTTCAAAAAAACGCTCCAGCCCGAAGAGCTTCACCTCTCTTGCAGGCCGCTCTCCCGTAAGCAGCCAGCTGAAATATGAGGCCTCCCTTGACAGCGGAGTGGCCTTCTTTCTTACCCTGTAAAGCCTGCCTGAATTACGGATCCTGATCCATAACATCGGAATGAATGCCACTATAAGTATACCGGGCGCTGCCAGGCTGAATTTGCTTAGTACTACGGCCATAGCAATAAATGACACAATCCCCCGGAAAAGGAGCATTATATCAGAAACCACTCCTGCAGGCCTCCAGGAGATGTCCCTGACAGCCCTTGAAAGCATGTCATGGTATTCCGGATTCTCAAAGAAGCTCAGTCCTAGGCCGGCAGATCTTTTGTGAATAAGAGATGCTATATGCTTCTCCAGCAGAAAGGCCTGCCTCCCGGATACATAACTTCCCCATGATGAAAGCAGATCATCAACCAGCAGGGCAGCAACCAGCGCAGTGACAAGCCCGATAATCGCCGGAGTGACTGCCGCCTGTTCACTTCCGGCTGTTCCGGTAATTGAGTCTACATAATGCCGTATAAGAAACAGAACCGCCAGGGGGAGCAGTGACCTCAATAACTGCACTATGGCACCTGTTGCCGTCTCCCTGCCCGAGCTGCTAAAAAGAAGTCCCAGGGACCTGCTTATCGTCTTGTGTTTTACCGGCATAATAATTGTTGCTTACACAAAGATAACAAGATGAGGATATTTGCAATCAGGGAGTTGCCACTCTCATAAAACATCTGTAAAGCTTGGCTTTAACTTAGTAATTCTTATTTTTGCAGAAAGAATGACTGCAGTCTTAATACTTAATATTGCAGGCAACCATATGGAAGCCGCAACAGTCATAATATGAAAGGTCTGTTATGAAGAGGATAATACTGGTTTTATTTACTGCCCTCATCTGCACCACATCATCATTTGGACAGATTGTGGGTGACGGGAGCATCAACAATCCATACCACGGATTCCTGAGCGGGAGCCTTTTTATCTCAGGCACAAAGTATTTCGACGGAAATATCTATGTTGACAATGAGGCTCTCATCATTGCAGCAGGAGCCAGGCTGGTGGCGCTGCAGGTAAGGGCATCAATATTTATTACTGACAGCGGAATACTTAGAGTCAACGGAACAGCCCTCAGCCCCGTACTTTTTACATCAGACCTGGACAGGGATGGTATTTTCGGTGAACCCACAGACCAATGGGGGAATATTACAATTACCTCAACTGGCCCAAGCGCGATAACTTATGCTATTATTGAGCGAGGACTTAAGAACTTCTTCAAGTTTGGAACCCATGGCGGTGGGCTCAGTCTATCTACATCCTCGGTCACCGTAAGTAATACGCTCTTCCGCAATTGCCAGGCAAACAGGGGAGGAGCCATTGCGGTGCTTAACGGTGCTTCTCCTGTAATAAGCAGGTGTACATTTCTTAATAACTCCGCCACAGAATACGGAGGCGCAATATATGTTGAAGGTGGGGCATCACCTGCATTTTCCAATTCACTTTTCAGCGGCAACAGTTGCACCTCAGCAACACTGAAGGGGGGTACCATTACCTCGCTTGCCTCCTCGCCGGCAATTGTCAACTCTACTATCGTCAACAGCAGCTCTCCGGTAGCTGACGGGGTCTCCATTTATCTTGAGAACTCCTCCGCCGCCAAAGTCGTAAACACGGTTATCTGGGGAGGGTCAAACCTTATAGGCCTCAACAGCACTCCTGCTACAGTTTTTGCCGCCTGCGCACTTCAGGGAGTAAACTACACCGGTAATATTACTCTCAGCAGCAGCAATACTGCAGTAGACGGACCTAATTTTGTCAATCCTGCCGGAGGTGACTTTTCAATTGCATTTGTATCTCCCCTTCGTGACAGTGGCGTTGACACATACACCGGAGTTACCATTCCTACCACAGACATCAATAGCAGGAGCCGTATATTTTTATCGGATATCGGGGCTTATGAGATGGTCTACAGCCGCTGGAGAGGCGGAACCAGCACAGTATGGACTTTCCCAAAGAACTGGGAAGGGAGTGTTATTCCGGGCACAACCAACATTGTTATTCCTGGCGGACTTGTAAACTACCCCACCGTTTCTCCAGGCCCCTCTTTCACATTGAATGCAGGCCTCCATATGATAATGAATCCGGGCAGCAGGGTCACATTCACTTCACTCACAAATAACGGCACAATAGATATTCAGTCTGATGCAACAGCAATAGCTTCGCTCATCACTAACAGCTATTCCGGAGCCGGTGGTACTCTGAAAATGGCAATAAACGTTACAGGCGGTGATATCATCCCCGGTGAAATAGGCCGCTGGCATTATATAGCGGCTCCGGTGACCATGTCAAAATCAGTTATCACTGACATAGATCCCTATAACCTTATGAACTATGATGAGAGCAAGGTGACTACTGATATTTCCCAGGGATGGCAATGGCATGACGGATGGGACGGCACAACCGGTTTTAATACGCTCGAGACCAGAAGAGGCTATAATATATCTTTTGAAATGGATACCACTATCTTTTTCAACGGCCTTACCTCCCTCACCACAACCATGGGGCAGATAAATCTACCCTTCAGCGGT
>JAQBHM010000347.1:0-2776 GCA_032127795.1 Bacteroidales bacterium
GTGTCTTGATTGTTTCAGCTACTGCTGCTACTGATGCTGCTGCTGCCGGCGCACCTGATGATTCACTTCCCGTAAGCAAGGGAGTAATCACCGGTTTGGTAAATGTACCTCCAATCTTAAGACTCACTTTGATTATTTCCGAGGGGACATAGCTGACTCCAAGCTTGGAAGCCTGGGCAGAAAGTGTTCCGAGAAGTGCATTGACAGATTCGCCAAGGTCGGAGCGCGGAATCTCTGTCTTGACAATATAGTTTATAGTCTGATCAAGGCCCTGGTCTCCGGCGACATTCATTTTTATGTTGCCGAGCCTGGTGTCAAAGGGCTTGACGAAGACTCTTCCGTTGCTGATGGTGAAAGCAGCCTTTACATCCCTGATAATATTAGTATATCCGGTATTAAGCTTAAGCAACCCCTTCATCTGGTCAAATGTTTTAGATTCAAGTATCTGTACCATTTCCGAGCTTATATTACCTCCCCCTGATATTGATCCCAGGAGGGGCATCATATCTTTTCCCAGCAGGCTCTCGTACTTAATTCCGGCTGAAAGGTTACCACCCAGTCCTTTTGCTGCCGGTGCCAGTTTCTGAACTGTATTAAATGCTGAGAAAGCTTCTTTGATGCCTACGGAACTGATTTGCATATCAGCCTTTACAAAAGGCTTAAGTGTATCACGCGTATCATAATCTGCATTCATGACTATCGTTCCCCCCAGGGCTTTCATCCCTGTTTCCCTTACGGTTAATACGCCGTCATGCACAATAAAATTACCATTTACATCCGTGGCTTCAAGCTTGTCAAAGAATAACCTGCCTATTTCCGCTTTGAAAGTAAAATCTATGTTACGCGGAATATTTATCACTGCAAGGGCAGTAGTATCTTTTACCGATAATGTATCAGTGGGTATCTTATCCATAATCTCATTCATATCAACTACAGCTGATGAAAGGGCGAGATTACCCTTGAGTATCCCATCAGAAAACAGGTACGGTATGTAATTTTCAAGCCTGCCGCTTATTGAAAAATCACTCTTCTCCCCCACTTTCATTTTGAGTTGGATCAATTCTGAATAAGCCGGGCTGAAAGTAAGCGAGGCATCATCAATTCTTACTTCAGGAAGATCAGTCATTACCACCGACATTCCTGTAAGATGGAGGGAACCGTCAGCCCTGAACTGGTCATATTTTTTATCCTCAATCATTGACATCCGTCCTGCAAGGTCAAGCGAGACATCAATCAGTCCGCCAAGAGAGATACTGTCAAGAGGCAGGGCATTTTTCAATTTTCCAAGGTCTATTTTCCCTGATGCCCGGGCACTGATGTCAGGGTCACTGACAGGAGTCCTTAGATTCATCGACATATCAAAGGGATTACCTGCAAGAACAAAGTGAAATTTGTCTACTCTGACGATTGTTTTGTCGATATCTGTTCCGTCCATATCAACCGCAGCATCAATACTGATACCTGTAATCTTTTCAGGCAGATCAGGGTAGCTTACTGTACCGTCACTTACAAGAAGCCTGAAGCTGACGTCAGGCATGGTGCTGTCAGCGGAGCTGTAAATACCTTTGACTGTTCCCTTGAGTGAAAAGCTGCCATCTGTTTTCAGATCTTCATATCCCTCCATAAATACGGCAGGTATCAAAGAGAGGAGAGATTTGAATGTTGCCTCTCTGGTGCTGAAGCTGAGGTCGCATGTAATATCATCTTCAGGCATGGCTGCCAAACCTGAAAACTCCAAACCCAAATCATTTATATTCAATATGTTGTTTTTAAACCTGAAGATCAGTGAGTCGGTTTGTGTGTCAATATTCCCCTGAAGGCTGGCAGTGGCTCCTGAGAGATATTTTACATTCTCCATAACAAAAGTCAGGCTCTGAACAGTAATATCAGTAAGAAGATTAGTCCGTGAAGCAGTCATATCACCGGAGATTCTGGATTCAAATCCTCTGACTGTTGCTGACATGTCTGACTCCAGGTCAGAATAGTTGATCTGGCCTTCATGAATGATAATCTCTTTCAGGAGGATTTTCAGGCCTGAGACATCCCCGGGCTCAGCAACAACCTCTTCTCCGGCCTTCATGATATCCCAGTTAACTGCTCCGTCAGCCAGAATCAGAGCATTCACAAGTGGACTGTTGACATTAATTGATTTAATCTCATAACCACTGTCAGAGAAGAGGCTTAAAAGATTGAAGACCAGGTCACATGATTTCACATATACAAGAGTGTCATTCTCAAATCTGTCAACACCGGTAACACTGAGATCATAAACTGAAAAAGCGACATTCGGAAATGCCTTAATCAGGCTGAGTTTATAGTCAGTGAACTTTACTTCGGCATTTACCATTGAACTTATCTGTTCCTGAACCTTATCCTTGATTTTATCCCGGAAGGCAATGGGTATGATAACTGCAGCGGCGACTATTATAACAACCAGTGCTGCAACTGTCAGGGCGATAATTTTTGATGTTTTTTTCATTTCGGGGTGGTTATTATGATTTAATGGTTGTATAGTATTATGTTGTAAGACTATACTTTCCTTTCTGCATTAATTGTCGCACAAAATTAGCCAATAAAACGAAAAAACTTTTATATTTGCAGCCGCTAAAGGTCCCGTAGCTTAACTGAATAGAGCATCTGACTACGGATCAGAAGGTTGTGGGTTTGAATCCCTCCGGGATCACTAAACAGGAAGAGAGACGTTGCAAGCAACGTCTTTTTTTTAATATGGAGATGAAAAAGAACCTGCAATACTATAAATTCTGTCTGTATGGTT
>JAQBHM010000348.1:0-4208 GCA_032127795.1 Bacteroidales bacterium
GCTGTCCTGCCCTCTATGGGTCAGTTTACATTCAGTGTATCTCCGGGACTAAACCTGAACAGTGCTAATCTTGGATACAAACTTGATAAGATTGTTCCATTTGTTGGATTCCAGTATTTCAGTATAGGGTTTAACCTTACCCAATCCGGCACCGAATGGAATTATGGCATTAACGGGCCGGAAGCATTCACAGATGAAACGAAGATTGATGGAAACCTCGCAATACCAACGCTGGGTGTTAAATATTTTCTGAAAGAGAAAAACAAGATGAAGGCATATCTTGTTGCCAGCATTGCAAAACCACTCATTAGCGTCAAGGCGGAATTCAATGGCGAGCCTGAAGAAGAATTCATTGATCAGCTTAAAAAAACTTCTCTATGGGGTGGCGAAGCAGGATTCGGCATGGAATATTTCTTTGATGAGAACTTCAGCATCGGAGGCGAGTTTGGGATAAGGTATCTTACAGGAAAATATTTTGATGAGTACACTGATGACTATTATAACCCAGATCTAGGTACCTATGTGGAAGCCGATTTCACACGGGAAGTAAAAATTTCAATGAACCCTACCTATACAAGAGTCTCACTTAACTTCTATTTCTGATAGTATTATCGGAAAATATTTAAAATCAGATATTTCCCCTCCTATTCTTATGACTTAAGCAACTTTTTTATACTCTTTTATATAGGTTGTTTCTCTTTTTATTACTGCAAACATCCTAATTACCAGTTTTGCTCTTATTGCATTTATAACAGACATTTTGCTTTTACCTTCTTCCACCTTCCTGTTATAATATGTCTTCAACTCCCCATCCTTTTTAATTGCTGCCAAAGACGCCATATGTAATAGCTGTTTAATATCCTTTCTCGCTCTATTCGATACTCTGTTCCTTGACCTCTGAGATGTACCGGATGTAAAGTTAAAAGGAGCAACGCCTGCGTGACAGCAGAACTTCCTGGGGTCCGTGAACCTTGTAAAACACCTTGTTTCAACTATCATCTTCAATGCTAATTGCTGACCAACTCCGTCTATTGAAGTGAGAAGTTCATAGTGTTTGTACAGATCATCATTACTTAAGATGATCTCATTCATTTCTTGTTCTATTTCCAATATTGATTTGGAAAGGGTTTTAGAAAGAACAGTAAATCTCTTTTTTTTCATTTTATAAGCTTTTTCAAGCATGTAGTCTTTCTGATCCTTAAGTTGAGCCTGGTACTTCGCTCTATCCACGACTAACATACTCCTTTCGCTAATCAGTGCTTTCAGTCTCTCAATATCCCTCTCCGGGGGTGTGTAAAGCCTTGCCTTATCAGAGAACCTGGAGGCATATTTTGCGATTCTTTTCGCATCTGTCCGATCGCTTTTACTACGTTGGACCCCACTACTCAGTTTGATCTCAGAGGGGTTCTCAAGCCATAAACTTATACCTGATTCAAAACAGGCAAGCGCAAGTGGACGAGAGTACATACCTGTATATTCAGCACATACAAGTAATTGATTTTTAGACAAGGAAAACTCTTTGATTAGTGTGTCAGCCGTACTAACCATACAAGACAAATCATTGGTTATTACATCACAAAACAGCTCTTTCCCATCAGAAAGCAAACTGATGTCAAGTGTATTTTTACTGATGTCAACACCCAAAAAATGTGTAAATTCCATAACTTTACATTATTAAGTTTAAAATGGAAAAGGAACTTGAACTATAATCTAAAAACCTTAATGAGGGTTAATTAAATTCTTATACAGATCTAAGTTCAAGAAAGGCAGAAGGTCCAAATAGGAGGATAAGCCAGAACTTATCTAAGGAGCTGGTTCACCTTTTGCCTTTCCTTTTCTTTCTTACCTAATTTAGGAATATCTCGGATATCAAATCTAAGGTTTTCAAGGAGGGGTGTCCCTGATGATACTATCAGGGACAGGGTGGTAAAAGTACTTTTGAGACAGCCTCTTTACTTGTTTATCATCATCTCCCATGCAGCATTCTGATGATTATTATATCTTTATCGAAACAGGAGCCCTTTTAATATGATAAAGAAGCTGATTCTATTCTCTGCGATAATAGCCTGTTCCACAGCGATCGCAAATGCTGAGCAATATATACCTGCAAAGCTTGAAAATCCTCCGGTAATTGATGGAATTCTTAATGATGAAGCCTGGACACTTTGTTCACGTGTATCTGAATTCATCACTTTCATCCCTGATTTTGACAGGGTGATGAAAAATCCGACTGCAGCATATATGGGTTTTGACAGTGAGAATCTCTATTTCGCATTCCGGTGTGATGATGATGAACCCGGAAAAATAAAATCATCCGTAAATGCGAGGGACAATATACGGGCAGATGACTGGGTATGCATTAACCTTGACAGCTTTAATGATCAGCAGTCGCTGTACGCCTTCTATGTTAATCCAAGGGGCATCCAGATGGACAGCAGGTTTGCTGCCGGAAACGAAGACTTCAGTGAGGATTATATCTGGTTCAGCGAGGGAAAGATTGACAGCGCGGGATATTCGGTTGAGATAAAAATACCTTTGAAAAGCATCCGGTTCAGAAACCAGGACCCTGTGGAGATGAGCATTTTCTTTGAGAGATTCGTCAGCCGTACCTCAGAACATGCCTCGTGGCCGCGGCTGGACCCGGCACAGGGATATGCCTTTCTTCCCCAGATGTCACCCCTTGCTATGAACGGCGTCAATCACTTTACTCTGTTCGAACTGCTTCCGGCATTCACCTATGGCTATTCAGACACTCAGCAGGAAGGCACACTTGCCAAGTATGCCCGTGATCCAAAACTCAGTCTAACAGCCAAATACGGCATTACATCCCAACTTGTACTCGATGCTACCGTGAACCCTGATTTCAGCCAGGTAGAATCAGACGCCGGACAGGTTGACGTAAACCTGAGACATCAGCTCTATTACCCTGAAAAACGTCAGTTCTTCCTTGAAGGCAACGAGATCTTCAATATTGCTGCCGAAGGGAGCAGTGAGATTGACCCGGTCATTGCATTCGTGCATACAAGGTCAATCACTGACCCTCTTGCCGGATTGAAACTCACAGGCAAAGTGGGGAAAAACGGCACACTGGGTGTTCTTTATGCACTGGACAGGATAATGGATGACTCCGGTAACAGAACCGGTTTTTCTCATTTTCCAATCGCGAGATATAAACAACGACTAAAAGGTGAGAACTACCTTGGATTACTGTACGCCGGCCGGGAAGAGGAGAACAGGTTTAACAGAAATACCGGCGCTGACGGGCAGATCAGGCTTGATGAAGCAACAATGCTGGGATTCAATGCATTTGTCTCACAGACAAGGGGAGAATCAGATACGGAAACAAGGATAGGATCCACAGCCGCCATTGATCTTTCTCATGACACCAGGAACCTTTCCTGGTCACTCTCAGCTAAAGAGGTAAGCAAGGATTATTTTGCCGATGCCGGCTTTATCAGCCGTAACGGAATGGCATACTTTACAGGTTTATTCAGACCTAAGTTTTACCCCGCCTCCTCTTTCATCAGACGAATAGAGACTGAATTATTTACATCCCATGCCTGTGACCTTTATTATGACATGTGGGAAACACTAAACCATGCTTCACTGCAGACTTTCATGGGAAGATCATCCACTTTTAAAATAAAGTACGCATACTCAACAGAAATATATCTCGGTGAAAGATTTAAGACCGGCGGTCTCTCAATCCTTGCCACCTCGCAACTGACAAAAAAGATATATATCGGCAGCCTGTACAGAAGGGTAAATGCGATTTATTATTCCTCAGAACCATTCCAGGGCTATGCAAACAGGTTAACGTTAAATATGAATTTCAAACCGACCGAGAACCTGCATCTTGACCTCTCCGTTGTTTATAATGACCTGTCCAGGAGTGATGATGATACTAAAGTCTATGAATATCCTATCTCACGCGGCAAGCTGACATACCAGATAAACAAATACCTCTTTCTGAGAGCAATAGCAGAATACAACGGTTACAGGGAGTCACTTGTCACCGATTTCCTGGCATCATTTACCTATATTCCCGGAACAGTGGTCTACCTGGGATATGGTTCTCTGTATGAACAAATGAGGTGGGACGGTGATATGTATGTTACTGATGACCGGTTCCTGGAGATGAAAAGAGGTTTCTTTTTCAAATGCTCATACCTCTTCAGGATATAATCCCTGACAGACAAACTACAAGT
>JAQBHM010000349.1:0-12745 GCA_032127795.1 Bacteroidales bacterium
CCAGGTTGAAAGCCAGTGTGCTCAGATCATCTTCACTGAGCTTCTGATCTCCCGGCAGGGCCCCTTTGATCCAAATATCCTCCAGGCGGGCAAGACCTTTGTCAGTGAGCACCACGCCCCGGAAGAGATTGTACCAGGTGCGACGCTGCGACGGATCGGTGGCCTTCTGCATCATATCAAAGGAAAACTCCTCTGAAGCTTCGACGTATATGTTGCGCTGTGCCGGAGAGAAATAATCCCAGAAAGTAGCTGTCAGGCGGCCAATGAGGTAATTTCTCAGCTGGATATCTGACTCCTGGTTCAGCGCTTTGAAGACCGCCTTGTAAAATAGTTCCGGATCAATATTCCCCTGGATGAGATTCTCGCTCAGATTGAGCCAGAGAGTCCCTCTGACAAGCGGGTCGGGAAATTCATTAATATGTTCTGTAATAAAACAAACAGTCATGCTGTCAGGCAAAAAAGTTCCATAGGCTGTTCCGGAGATGTCAGGGATAATACATAAGGGTCTGCCGCTGAACCCAATGACAGAGTTTTTGTCTCCGGGGGTGCATATCCCTGTAACAGTATCCGTATCAGTGATGATCATGACGGAGAGCTCCTGCGGCCAGTGGCGGAACCGGTCTTCCGGATCACTCTCTGTAAAGCGAAGCATGAGACTATTACCTTCCCCTGTTATCAGAGGTTCTATTAACGGCATTCCCGCCTCCTTAACCCAGCTCCGGCTCCACTCTTCCAGTGGCATTGATGTTTCTTCCTCGAGTATCGAGATCAGGTCATCCCAGCGGGCGTTGCTATACGAGTATTTTCCCAGATATGTCTGTAAGCCTGCCTGCAGACCTTTTTCTCCGGTGATCTGTTCCAGGTGTTTCATGACAATGGGAGCCTTGTTATAGATTATGCCACCGTAGAGAGACCCGGCATCCTTCATGTTGTCAAGCTGCTGTATCACAGGGTTTGTACCCTTTGTGCGGTCCACGGCATAGGCGGCCGGAAAGCGCGAGAGGAGGAAGCGAAGTTCGTGGTTTACGTCAGGGAAGTCAGGACTAACTATCTTGTCTGCCATGAAGCCGGCAAAGACCTCCTTGAGCCATACGTCATCAAACCATTTCATGGTTACAAAGTCACCAAACCATATGTGGGAGGTCTCATGAGCTATCAGCGAAGCACGGGCGAGCTGCTCATTAAGGGTAGGAGCAGCCTCGAGGAGCAGACTGGATGCCCGGTAGAAAATTGACCCCGGATGCTCCATCCCGCTATATTGGAATGAAGGGATTAACACGAAGCCGAACTTATCGAAAGGATAGGGGATCTGAGTGTATTTCTCCAGCCACTTCAATGAATTGTAATGCAGCCTGAAGATCTCATCAGCATTGTCAGCTATATATTCAGGGCGTGTTTCGCGGTGTAACATCTCCATCCTGACACCGTTGATCTCCTTTTCGATCCTCTCAAACTTCCCGGCAGCAAAAGCAAAGAGGTATGTGCTTATGGGGCGGGTTTCGGAAAACCTGACAGTTTTTCTTCCGGCAGATGTGTCTGAAGTCATCACGGGACTGCCTGACATGGCTTCATACCCCGACGGCATCTCCAGGGTAAGGTAGAAACGGGCTTTAATATCGGGCTGGTCAAAGCAGGGGAATGCTGTAGAGGCACGGTCAGGCACAAAGAGTGTATAGAGGTAGTCGTCATTACGGTTCAGGGACATGTCCCCGGCGCGGAATTTAACAGTTATGTCATTGGATCTTCGCCGAAGATTATTTTTTGGGATGATGATATGGTCATTGACAATCAGCGCAGGCACACTGTCACCGTTAGCCATGACACTCACAAGATGATCTTCCGGCACGCGGAAATCGAGCAGCAGCGGCTCTCTCAGGGAATTGAGCCTGAAGAGAATGACGGCGCTGGCGGTTATGGGTTCGGTCTTATTATCAGGAATGGCAAATGTCAGCCGGTAGCTCACGTCGCTAACGGTGGCGGCACGGTATGTTGCAAGGAATTTTGAGACTCCCGGCTCAAAATATTTATCCTCGTCGGGATGGCTGCATGAGACGGCGGTTATCAGGGCTGAAATAACAATTAATGCCCTTGTAAGCATCAGTGTCAGTCTGTTCATGGTATCAGGTTGTCTTATCCAAAGATAGACAATGAAAACAAAATGCACCGGAAGCTCTAGCCGTTAATTGCCTGATCTTTGATTGTCAGCGTTTTTATCAGGGAATGAAGACGCTCTCTGAGCATCAACAGATCATCGACTGTCATTGAACCGGTGATTAGTCCTGAAGCGAGTCTTTCAGGTATTAATGCAGCTGCCCTCTTCATCTTCTTTCCGTCCCGGGTTAACCGGACTATGACTTTTCTTTCATCGTCTCCTGCCCGGGTACGGCTGATAAGACCTTGTTTCTCCATACGCTTGAGAAGCGGAGTGACGGTATTGGTATTTAGTATCAGCTTGTCTGATATTTGATTAACCGAAGCACCGTCAGATTCCCAGAGTACAAGCATAACAAGGTATTGCGGATAGGTGATGCCCAGCCTGTCAAGATAAGGCTGGTACTGACGGGTGATGAGCCTTGAGGCTGCATAGAACGGAAAACAAAGCTGGTTACCGAGTTTAAGTTGCTCGTATGACATTTTGCCGGCTATTGTTATGCGAGTAATTTCTCTAGAAAGAGATCTATTTTTGCCGGTGTGGTTGTTGGGGCGTATCTCCTGAGAGGATTGCCGTTGCCGTCAATAATGAACTTGGTAAAGTTCCACTTGATCTTAGCTGTTGGAAAGGCGCGAAGGCTCTTTTTCAGGTAAACGAATATCGGGTGAGCGTTATCACCGTTGACATCTATCTTTGAGAACATCGGGAATGTCACGCCGTAATTTATGAGGCAGCCCTCGGCTATAGATTTCTCGTCGCCCGGCTCCTGGTTTCCAAACTGGTTGCATGGAAATCCAAGGATTACAAGGCCCCTGTCACTGTATTTCTCATACAGTTTCTGGAGGCCCTCATACTGGGGAGTAAATCCGCAATTGCTTGCTGTATTGACTACCATGACTGTTTTGCCTCTGAATGATTCCATTGAAATTTCCTTACCCTGAAGGGTTTTTGCCGTGAACTTGTAGAATTGCTTATCCATTTTATTTTTGTATGTGGTATTCATAATGTTAATGCATCGCATACGAATATATCGTACACGATGCAAATATACATATAATTATTAAGATAACAAGTGATATGAAATTATTAAATGAGGTAAGCAGAAGCAGATTGTGATTTTCGGCAATGTTTCGGAGCGCAGGATTTCATTCCGAAGTTCTTACAACATGGCATTGGGCATTATATATCAGCAGAGTTCCTGGAATGCTTTCCTGAATTCCATTGGCTTCGCGATGTTGTGGAACAGCTCCCTGGTGCCTCCGGTACCGATGATTGTTATGGAACCGTAATTGAGAATGCGTCCCATGACTGACTGATCGACATTCACCGTCTCAATCTTTGAGAGATTCATTTCAAAGGTGCTGCGTGAGATGAATCCGGTTTTGATAACAATCCTTCTGTTGGTTATTACAAATTCTGACAGCCAGCGTTTAAGCCACGCTGCAATTGTAAGCGTCAGTATTGATTTCAGGGAAAGGAAAATAACCCAGTGCAGTTTAGTTTCAAAAGCAACAGATTCATCCTTAATAAGATGCTTGTTAGCGTAGCTTCCCATCAGTAGTTATTATGGAGATATTAAAAATCAGTCGGTAACTTTTACAGCCTTATCCTCACTCTGCCACAGTCCGTGTTTGGTACATACGGCCATGGCGCTGAGGTTCATAGACACTTCGGGGGCCACGATGAAGAAATCAACTTCAAAATGGGTTGGTTTGTGGCCGTAGACGCCGGCTGAATATCTTGCTTCAGCGAGGAGTGTTTCACGGTTCCAGAGTTGCATAAGACCTATATAGTGATCATTGTCGTCAGGGTGGGGGTATTCCTCACCGAGGCGCACCTTGACCATGAATTTCTCACCACGTTTGACTATGTCAGGGCATATGACGTGTGGCATGTGGCGGTCAAGATAATCGCGCATCACCTCTTTGTCTTCCTTCTCAACTTCAATGGCTTTAAATACTCTTGGCATGGCTTTTATTTTTAATAACAACCGGATCTCTGTTTTGATCAGAAGATTTGGGTCGAAATGTAAAATTAGTAAGAATTCAGTTTGTTTTGCAGTGAGAAGATAGAAAGTTGGCAGGGGGAATTAATTTCAATAGCCTTGTGTGGATAATGTTCCATTCAGGGCTCTGTATGTATTTTATTTTGCATATTAAATAATAGGTTGTATCTTTGCGCTCAGATTGCGGGGTGGAGCAGTGGCAGCTCGTTGGGCTCATAACCCAAAGGTCGGAGGTTCGAATCCTCCCTCCGCTACAAAGAAAAAGCCTTAGCGCGAAAGCGGTAGGGCTTTTTTCTTTATGACCCGACGGAAGCTTGCTTCCAGGAGGGGCAGGAAGAAAAAAGACCGTATTCCCGCGTTTAGCGGGACAAGGGTTTTTCATTGTTAAGCTCCCCCTGAGGATCACGATCCGCCGGTTGGCGGAGAGCAATCCTCTTTCCTCGTTTAACGGTGGCAAGGCTTTTTCATTGTTAAGCTCCCCCTGAGGATCACGAGTGAAACGAGTAATCCTATCCCCGCTACTAAGGGAAAGCCTTCTGATCTTCCTCATATCTTTCGATTATTGGACATTACTGACAATAAACAATCGAAAATAAATTAGTACTTTTATTTCTTAGTAATCAAATAATTACCAAAAATGAAAACAAATCTATTTATAGTCCTGGCTTTTTGCTTGTTGAATTTGCCTGTTTTTGGAGAGAATCCAGAATTAGAAAATAATTCGAAAGCCATAATCTTAAATGACACTATAGTCATTACCACAGTAAGTAAAGATGTATATATCTGCACCTGTAAACCAGACACCTGTAATCCAGGCGGCGAAGGAGAAATTTATTTTCAGGGAAAATATAAGATAAATGCAGTAACAGAAGATGCTGACTCCCACAATTGTGATGAAAGATTTTTAATGCAATGGGATTTATCTGAATTGCCTGTTGGGATAAAGATAGTCGAAGCTAAAATGGAATTGGTTTGCATATCATTTAATGGAGACAAACAAGGACAATTATTATATGAATATATAACCGAACCCTGGAATGCAGATATTGGATTTAACAGTAAACCAAGTACTTCAAACGAAGGCAGGGTATTCACGAAATGGCCGACAGGGAAACAATATCATCATGTAGATATTACTGATTTTGTTAAAAAATGGCACTCTAATGAAACTCCTAATTATGGATTGATGGGCTATAGCATAGATACTGAGACTACAAATTCAGCATTATTTTGTTCTCCTAATTTTCCACAGAAGGATGTGCGACCAAAGCTTATTGTTATCTATTCAGCGGAAAGTGCCGTTTTAGAATGAAACAGTTTCTGTTTGGAATATACGGAGGTTAATGATTAGTGTTAATAAGCCAAAAAATAAGTTACCATTAGGTAACATACATTTCAGTAACAAAAACAATTACATCCGCTAAATCCCTCAACAAATCAAGGTTAGATATTTCAACCGTATAGTCTACAAAGAAAAAGCCCTTGCAAGCGCGCCAGCGCTGCAAGGCTTTTTCTTTGTTAAGCACTCCCCCTGAGGATCACGAGCGCAGCAAGTAATCCTCTGGGGGAGCGGCACAAGGCTTTTTTTTATTGGGGTTAAAAGTAATATAAGAAATATTATATTGTATATTTACACCTTAAAGTAAAATAAGAAAAGCTATATTATACTTTCACAAGGAATGAAAGAAATTGAAAAATATCGCGCCGGACATTTTGAGAAAGGCTTCGGCTATAAATTTTTTGTGCCTGAATTGATTAACGATGAATGGTCATGGCGGACGCCTATAATCAATAAATTGCTGGAAAAAGCTGCTATAAGACTGGGGGAATTAAACTCCTTTGCCAGATTGGTTCCGAATATTGATTTGTTTATTCACTTACATGTAACCAAAGAGGCAGTCGTTTCCAGCAGGATTGAAGGAACCAGAACAAATGTTGATGAAGCCTTGCTTCCTATTGAAGAGATTAAGCCTGAACGGCAAGATGACTGGCTGGAGGTGAAAAATTATGTAGCCGCGTTAAACGCGGCCATTGTTGAATTGCAGCATTTGCCTATTTCCTCCCGATTGCTAAGGAATACACATAAAACCTTGCTGCAAAGTGTGAGAGGTGAACATAAACTTCCAGGGGAATTTCGAACAAGCCAAAACTGGATTGGTGGTGCATCATTATCTGATGCAGTTTTTATTCCACCTCAGCATCAGTTGGTGAACTTATTAATGGGTGACCTGGAAAGTTTTCTGAATAATGATCAGATTGAAGTTCCTGCATTAATTAGAATTGCAATCGCTCATTATCAGTTTGAAACAATTCATCCTTTTCTGGATGGAAATGGAAGAATTGGCAGGCTAATGATTACGCTGTTTTTAGTAAATGAAGGTATATTAGAAAAACCATTGCTCTACCTATCAGAGTATTTTGAGAACAACAAAGAGCTCTATTATGATAACCTGACCAGGGTAAGAACTCACAATAACATGCTACAATGGATCAAATATTTTCTGGTTGGCGTCGAAAAGACGGCCGCGAATGCAGTTGATACGCTTTCAAAGGTAATTCAATTAAAGAATGATCTGGAATCTCAAATCAATTCTGGTTTTGGTCGTAGAAGTAATTCTGCCCTTCTATTACTTAATATTCTATTTCGAAATCCGGTTACAACCATTGAAAATGCAGCTAAGAAATGCTCCTTAAGTTATAAAGCGGCAAATGATCTGGTAAGGATTATGCATGAAAAAAACATTGTAGATGAAATGACCGGACAAAGTCGTAACAGGATTTTTATATTTAAACCCTATCTGGATATATTTAAAGATTAATATATGTCAGATATTCAGTAACTTCCTTCAGACCTTTCACCAAATCCAGGTTAGATAATTCAAACCTCTTGTCTACAAAGAAAAACCCTTGGCAGCGCGCCAGCGCTGCAAGGCTTTTTTGTTTTGCCCATTATACTTTATTTCGTATCATTAAACCATGGATTCAGAAGTTACATATTACAGACAGTTACAGGAACATCTTGATAAACTGCCCATTGGGTATCCTAAAACAAATTCAGGAGTAGAATTAAGGATTCTTCAATTACTTTTTACATCTATTGAGGTAAAAGTGGCTCTCTGCCTGAGCCTGGGAAATGCTTCCGTAGAAACGGTAAGGAAAAGACTTGAAAAAAAATTCAAGATTTCGTATGAGACCGAAAAAGTAGCAAGAATACTTCATGATATGTTTATGAAAGGTGCTATTAACAGGTCTCGCATGGAGCCATTCAAATATAGTAATGCAATGCTTGCCATCGGGATGTTTGAACATCAGGTAGGTGACTTAAGCAAGGAAATGGCTGAGATGGTTCACCAGTACTTCGATGAGGGTTTTGATGATGAATTTTTCAGGTCTTCATTGCCGCAGTTACGTACAAGTCCCCATATGAAGGCTATTTTGCCTGAATTTAATATCGCCACCTACGATAATATGCGGGAAATTGTAAAGAAGACAAGCAAGTCCATACAGGTGGCAAATTGTGTGTGCAAAGAAGGGGAAGCAATACTTGGTAAGCCCTGCAAACAAACTAAAGATATCGAAGTTTGTTTGATGTTTGATGCGAAAAATTATTTAGACAGGGGGAAGGCCAGAACCATTACTAAAGACGAGTGCATGGAGATCATTAACCGGGCTGAACGGGAAGGATTGGTACTGCAACCCGGTAATTCACTTCAACCATTTTGTATCTGCCTTTGCTGTGGGTGTTGCTGTGGCGTGCTGACCTCAGCAAAAAAATATGAAAAACCTGCTGAATTAATTGCGCATAACTTTTATGCAAAAGTAGAAGAAGAATTGTGTACTGGCTGCACGATTTGTGTTAATAGGTGTCAGATGGAGGCTATTCAGATTGTAAATAAAAAAGCAATTATTGACCTTTATCGATGCATTGGATGCGGCCTGTGTGTTACTACTTGTAAAACAGAAGCGTTGAGACTGATGGGAAAAACTAAAAAAACGATCCCTCCCAGAAATGCTGCGATGTTGTATTTGGGCATATTGAGCGACAAAGTATCCAAACAAAAGATGATGGGAAATATGTTAAAACTGCTTTCGGGAAAGCAACTTTAAAAAGAAGGGAGTCTCAGAAAATTTTCCAGTATTTTTATTTTCAGCCATGCAATTTACTGCAAATTAAGAAATTACCTTTTCATCGAATTTTAAATACTAGCGACTCAACGACTTCCATCAAACCCTTCACCAAATCCAGGTTAGATAATTCAAAGCCCTTGGCAGCGCGCCAGCGCTGCAAGGCTTTTCTTTGTAATGTACCCCTAAAGGGATTATGAGTAATGGACCACGTCCACCGCAGCTATTGCGAAGGTTAAAGCAAAATATTCTGGGAAAATATTTCTAAAATGGCACTCCGATGCTTAATCCAGCCCATGGCATGACACTAGGGAAAAACTCATTTTTGCCTATATATCCCAGGTAGACAGGGATTCTTATAATCATGTTATCGCCTTTAAACTCATATCCGATAGATATAAATGGCCACAGGCTGGAGATGGAGCTTCCAAAAGAACAGAAAAGGCCATCAATTGTGAAACCTAATTCAGAAATTACATGATGTTTCTTCTTCCCCAGAGCATAAGCGCCATATATGGGAAACCTGATATTAAATTCCGTGGCCTTTTCATCAGCGCTTTTGTACAGAGTACTAATACCCGCCAGTCCTGCTCCTGCACCAAGATGAAATTTTTCAGACAGATATCGCTCATAAGTTATGTCAAAGTAATAAAACGATTTTCCGGCTAAATCCAGAACCACAGCATTTTTGTTATACTGGGAGTAACTATTCAGACAGACCATTGAGAACATAGCAGTCCATATAATAAGTTGTAAGGTTTTCTTCTTACATAGATTACAAGCTCTTTTTATCATACGATACTGTTTAAATGAAAGTTACGAAATTTATTAATATTGAATACAGCAACATCTCATTTGGACACAATCTGTTGGATTTATTCTCAGGCAGCAGGATCGATTACTTAATAATTGAAAATAAATCTTATAATTTAATAATCCTCTCAATTGCTGCTGGCGGATGCAAGGCTTTTTCTTTGCAAAGCTCTCCAATTGAGAATCAAGTTAATCCGGCTCCAATTTCAGTGGTAAATTCATCTTCTTTAAAAGTGCAATATACCGCTGATTTTCTGCTAACTCAGGGTATTGAATTACATCCAATGACACAGATCCCAATGGACCAGATCCATCTTCATAAGCCTTTTCAAAATAATCCATTGCCTTATCATAATTCCTCACTTCGAGATATCTACTGGCCTGTCCAGTGAATGATATATTACCGCCTTTACTATATATATCTTCATGAACTCATGCTCCCAGGCAAATGACTTAGGATCACAATAGGTACGAGATATGATCGGTATAAATACAAGGCATTTGAGTTTCTCTTTCAGGGATTCATTGACATCATGTGTATCTAAAAGTCCATCATTAGGATTAATATCAAAATATACACTTATTTCCTCTTTGAATGTAGATTCGAGTTCGACCTTAAGAGCATCAACAAACTCACTAACCCACCTGTCACCTTTGTTGTCTTTCTGTCGGTAGCTGATGAAGATGTCGTAATTATATCCTTCAATTATGCTTGACATAATCATACTGTTTGGTTCATTATCAAAATGATGACGATAAGCAGACTAATTGCAAGAATATAATGCTTAAGGCGTTGAGAAATCAATGAAATCCTTCTAAATTCAATTGAGTGAACAAGGCTTTTCCTTAGTATAGCCCCTCCAAAGGGACTCGCGGGCGAGGTTCGTGTTAGCAACACTATCACTGCTACTCCTAAACCCCGGAAAGCCAATGAATGATTCTGCCTTCATGATCATCCTGCAGAAAATAAGTTGAACGGCAACCCCGTCATTTATTCTTAATTAGTATATTGACCTTTTCAATCAAAGATCTATAGTCTATGAGAATCCTTGTACTGACCTTATTCATTTGTCTCAGTGGTCTCTCCTGCATCAGCGAGGTTAAGAAACAAGTGATTCCCGCAAACAGAGATACAGGTGAAGAAATGAAACACGAGCAAGACAGCCTGAGATACCTCGCGCTGGGCGATTCTTATACAATCGGTGAGAGTATTGACCCCAGCCTGCGCTATCCCGTCCAGATAGCAGACTCCCTGGAAGATCGGGGATACCATATTCAACCACCCGAGATCATAGCAGTTACCGGCTGGACAACATCAGACCTGAAGGCCGGAATGAAAGCTGCCAATCCACAGGGCCCGTATGATCTTGTCAGCCTGCTGATAGGGGTGAATAACCAGTACCGGGGCATGGACATCAACATCTACAGGACAGAGTTCACGCAGCTGATAGATCAGTCGATATATCTTGCAGGAAATGACACCGGCCGGGTAATTGTTCTTTCTATCCCGGACTGGGGAGTGACACCGTTCGCCTCGGGCAGGGACAGGGAGAAAATTGCCGGGGAGATCGACCGGTACAATGCGATAAACAAAGAAATAACGCTGTCGAAGCGTGTTGTCTGGATAGATGTGACAGGAATATCCCGGCTTGCCGTGAAGGATGAAACACTTATTGCCGCTGACGGTCTGCATCCGTCGGGCAGGATGTACACCGAGTGGGTCAGACTGGCTGTCGCGGAGATTGTCAAAATGCTCGAGGAGGAAAAATAATGTATATGGAATCGATGTATAAGGAGGCTGTTGCCCTGGATGAGCGGGATGAGCTTTCAGGGTACAGGTCAAAGTTCATTGCAGGGAATGAAAAGCTGATCTACCTCGATGGGAATTCACTCGGTAAATTGCCTGCAGAAAGCAAAGCCATCCTTGAGCGCTCAATTGATATCGAGTGGGGTGAGAGACTGATACGGAGCTGGAACGAGGACTGGTATACAAAGAACAGGGAGCTGGGAGATAAAATTGCCCTGATTGCAGGTGCTTCAGCAGGCGAAGTAATTATAACTGATACCACTTCCGTCAATCTCTACAAACTGGCCCATGCGGCGCTTAAGTTCAACAAGGGCAGGACCAGGGTGGTGACAGATGAACTGAATTTCCCTTCTGACCTTTATGTTCTTCAGGGCCTGGTAAAGGAATTCGGGGAGGGATATGAGCTGACAGTTGTTTCCTCCAGGGATGGTATGACGATCGATGCGGGTGATCTTAAGGAGATGATTGATGGCAATACTGCGCTGGTATCACTCTCGCATGTGGCATTTAAATCATCTTTCAGGTACAACATGAAGGAGATCACATCGCTCGTCCATGAGAAAGGAGCGATGATATTATGGGACCTGAGTCACAGCATCGGTGCGGTCACGGGTGAGCTGAACGAATCAGATGCCGATCTTGCAGTGGGTTGCACTTACAAGTACCTCAACGGAGGTCCGGGGTCACCTGCTTTTCTGTATGTTCGAAAGGACCTCCAGGATAAACTCTCTTCGCCCATATGGGGGTGGTTTGGCGAGAAGAATCCCTTCGATTTTGCATTGAAATATCGTCCGGGTGAAGGCATAAATCGGTTTCTTGCCGGTACTCCACCCATATTATCCATGAAAGCCATTGAGCCCACTCTCGATATGATGAATGAGATTGGTATGCCCCGAATCCGTAAGAAAAGTGTTTGGCAGTCTGAGTTTCTTTTAAGGCTTGCAGAGGAATTTCTCTATCCCCTGGGCTTTCAACCCGGATCTCCCACAGATCCCGAGATGCGCGGATCTCACCTGTCGCTGCGCCATCCGGAAGCCTACCGCATCTGCAAAGCCCTGATCGATCCGGATATTGGAGATGCTGTCGTCATTCCGGATTTCAGGGAGCCCGATAATATCCGGCTGGGGATTACTCCCTTATACACTTCCTACACAGAATTATTTGCGGCTGTCAGGGAGATCAGGAATATCGTTAAGGAAAAGCTATTCTTAAAGTATTCATCTGAGAGAGAGCAGGTAACCTGACCCGGATATCCGGCAAACCAATTCCATAACTGAACGGGTTTGCTACGCAGAGCGATCAATGGAAATCACAACAGACTTACAGGGTTATATAATAGTCTGAGCCCTCTGTTTTCAGTTCGCTATAATTCAGCGAAATCTCTTTCAGAATCAGTTCTTAGCTGGCTGATCTCCTTTTTACTGAAAGTATGCTTCCTGAAAGACAAATCTGTTATTACAGATTCCAGAATCTCTTCCAGGTAAAGAGTGTCATTTCTTTCAAGGTTCATTTTCAAGTCGGGGTTCAGTTTGTCCGATATCATGGCTATTACTTGATTAACCAAAGGAAGATTGAAGCATAATCCAGAATTGGCAGATTAATCTGATACATGGGAGGCTGATTATTTAATTTTAAACTATACCTCCTTGAGTTAAATAGTTCCAGCCATGTCTCTGACTAAAGTTTGGTTAGATATTACAGACCTCTTGTCTTCAAGGGAAATCCCCCCATACACCACAGGCGTATGCAGGGCTTTTTCTCCTGATTACTGTTCCCGGATAAATTTATTATATTAAAATCACTCTTTCGAATCACTCCCGGGGGTGATTTGTTTTTGATGGAT
>JAQBHM010000350.1:0-9202 GCA_032127795.1 Bacteroidales bacterium
TGATACTTAACGGAGAAGTTATTGAGGGAATTAAGAATTAAGAATTAAGAATTTAACCCGTAACTGCAAGACTTCAAGACTTCAAGACTTCAAGACCGCAAGACCGCAAGACCAGGGCCGAGCGTTAAGAATTTGATCAGCCAGCTGGCGGATCAAATTTAGCGATGGAGCCAGCTTGCAGGGGAAGCAGCTAGACAGCAAGACAATAAGATAACAGACAATAAGAACCTGATATGATTGAAAGTAAACTAATTGAATGTGTCCCCAACTTCAGTGAGGGACGCGATATGACCATCATAAAGCAGATAACAGATGCAATAACCTCTGTTGAGGGAGTACGATTGCTGGATGTAGACCCCGGCAGGGACACTAACCGAACAGTAGTCACCTTCACGGGGTCGCCGGATGCAGTAATTGATGCAGCCTTTCTGGCTGTTAAAAAGGCTTCTGAGGTAATTGATATGTCAAAACATACGGGTGCCCATCCGCGCATGGGTGCCACAGATGTCTGCCCGCTGATACCGGTCTCCGGAATCACAATGGAAGAAACTGTAGTCTATGCACGAAGGCTGGCAGAGAGAATAGGGAATGAACTGTCATTGCCGGTATACTGTTACGAGGAAGCGGCATTTGAGACAAATCGGAGAAACCTGGCCACCGTCAGGGCAGGGGAGTATGAAGGTCTGGAAAAGAAGCTTGCCGACCCGCAATGGAAACCTGACTTCGGTCCTGCTGTTTTTAACGCCGGGGCCGGAGCGGTAATTGTTGGTGCCCGTGATTTCCTGGTCGCATTCAATGTTAATCTGAATACAACCTCAACGCGCCGGGCAAATGCCATTGCTTTTGATGTACGTGAACGAGGGCGCGAGCAGCGTGAGGGTGATCCTGTCACCGGCAAGGTCATAAGGGATGCTGAAGGTAATCCGGTAATGATACCGGGCTCACTGAAAGCGGTGAAGGCCATCGGATGGTTTATCCCTGAATACGGGATTGCCCAGATTTCAATGAACCTCACTAATATTTGCGTCACTCCCGTGCATATTGCCTTTGATGAGGTATGCAAAAAGGCTGAGTTACGTGGTATGAGAGTTACAGGTTCTGAGCTTGTGGGACTAATTCCTCTGAATGCCATGCTTGAAGCCGGAAGATATTTCCTGCATAAACAGCAGCGTTCCGCAGGAGTCTCTGATACTGAGTTGATAAATATTGCTGTTAAATCCATGGGGCTCTCGGAGCTTAAGCCTTTCAATCCCGGCGAAAGAATCATAGAGTATGTGCTGCTTGACAAGGGGGAGAAGAGACTTGCCGACCTGTCATTGTCATCATTTATCTGGGCTACCTCTGCCGATTCACCTGCACCCGGGGGAGGTTCTGTCTCAGCAGCCATGGGTGCCATGGGTGCTGCGCTGGGAACAATGGTGGCCAACCTCTCAGGTCACAAGAGAGGCTGGGATGCCCGCTGGGAGGAGTTTGCAGGCTGGGCTGAAAAGGGCGCAGTGATACAGAAGAAATTACTACAGCTTGTTGATGAAGATACTGACGCCTTCAATGCTATTATGAAGGCATATGAAATGCCTAAAAATAGTGAAGATGAAAAAGCTGACAGAAGTCAGGCTATAGAGAATGCCACAAAGAAAGCCTCCCTGGTGCCGCTGACTGTCATGAAGGTGGCTTTGGACAGTTTTGACCTTTTGAACGAAATGGTAAAATCGGGCAATCCCAACTCAATCACCGATGCGGCAGTAGGAGTTTTAGCTACAAGAGCCTGTATCAGAGGAGCTTTTCTGAATGTCAGGATAAACATTGCCGCCTTGAAAGACAGGAATTTAGCTGAGAAACTTGTAATTGAGGGTAAGGAAATCGATGAGAGAGCTGCATCCCTCGAAGATGAAATATTTAGAAAAGTTGAAAATGGTATCTAAAATCTTTAGATACTCAGACTCTATACGGGATTATCAATTGCATACAAAGAAATAGTTGTTTTTAATTATTAAGATATTATCTTAGTGTCGATTTTGAACCCTAAACTAGTATTTTATGAAAAAGATCCTAATGATTTTTGTACTGGCACTGACCACAACAGCCTTTATGCTGGGACAGACAGTACAGATTACAGGCGTGGTTACCAGCTCCGAAGACGGGCTTCCATTACCCGCCGTAACTGTCCTTTTAAAAGGGACTACAATTGGCAATATCACAGGACCTGATGGTGGTTATACCATATCAGTTCCTTCTGATGCCGGGACTATTGTTTTCAGCTTCATCGGGTATAAAACCCTTGAAGTGCCGATTGAAGGCAGGAGAACAATTAACGTAGAAATGGAAACTGACCTGTTACTTGTTGACGAGGTTCTTGTTGTAGCCTACGGTACTACAAAGAAAGAAGCTTTCACTGGTTCAGCAAGTTCAGTCAAGGTTGACAAACTGTCTGAAATTCAGGTTTCCAATGTGACCAAAGCCCTTGAAGGATTATCTTCAGGTGTGCAGGTAATAAGCGGAAGCGGTCAGCCAGGTACCACTACCTCAGTACGAATCAGAGGTATCGGTTCAATAAATGCATCAACCTCTCCTCTTTATGTCGTTGACGGCTTTCCATTTGACGGTGACCTCAACTCTATTCCTTCGAATGACATAGCGAGCCTTACAGTTTTGAAAGATGCATCAGCAACAGCTCTTTACGGCTCACGTGCTGCTAACGGTGTTATTGTTATTACTACCAAGAAAGGTAAAACAAATGACAACCTGCTGAGCTTTACGGCAAATGTAGGTACCAACGTGAGAGGCATCCCCGAATATGACAGGGTTAGTGTACCTGAATATTACGAGCTGGCATGGGCGAATATTTACGGCGCTCAGCTTAATATAGGAACTGCTGATGCAACGGCAAGAACCTATGCAACAAATAACCTGATTGACCTGCTGGGAGGGTACAATGCCTACAATGTTGCTGATAACGCAGTTGTCGGCAATGATGGCATGATCAATTCAAATGGAAATCTTTTATGGAACGACAACTGGTATGATGAAATGCACAGGGTAGGTCTTCGTCAGGACTACACTCTGACAGCAAGCGGTGGAAAAGACAAGGCAACATATTATATTTCAGGAAATTACCTGAAAGATGAGGGTATTGTTAAGGCGTCAAACTACGACCGTTTCACTATCAGGCTTAATGCTGACGTACAGGCCAGAAAGTGGCTGAAAGTAGGTGTCAACAGCTCTGTTTCAACCTCATCGCAGAACTATCCCAACTCTTCCGGATCATCATATGTAAACTCGTTCATGTGGTCACGGATGATTGCACCTATTTATCCTGTCTATCTGTATGACCTCAACGGTACTCTGCAGACCGATGCCGATGGAAACAAACTCTTTGATTGGGGCAATGAGTACGGAAGAGGCAGAACATATTCTGCAAACTCCAATCCGCTTGGGGTTATTACCCTTGACAAGAGATTGTTTAACAGGGATAATATCCAGACCAAAGGATTTGCGGAAATATCATTCCTTAAAGATTTCAAACTGACTGTCAGTGCAAACGCTGATTATGCCGGGAATTCGAACCTTACACATCAGAATTCTGAATATGGAGATGCCCAGGCATTTGCCGGCCGTTCCACCCGTTCATCAAATCGCAGGTTGACATTCTCAGCCAATGAACTTCTGACATGGAATAAAGTATTTGGCTCTCACAGTTTTGATGTCCTGTTTGGTCATGAAAGCTACTCATTCAAGTTCAATTCAATGACTGCCACAAAGACCGGCTTCCCGTTTGCAGGCCTTTATGAGCTTGATGCAGCAGCAACACCTGAAGGATCCGGATCATATGAAGACAACTTCAGGATGGAGAGCTATTTCTCACGGTTGAACTACAACTATGCAGACAAGTATTACCTCTCGTTAAGTGCAAGAACTGACGGCTCGTCACGTTTCGCACCTGATTATCGCTGGGGTAAGTTCTGGTCGGCAGGAGCATCATGGCGTGTCTCACAGGAGGATTTCATGTCAGGACTAAACTGGATAAGTGATCTTAAGATCAAAGCCAGCTACGGTTCACAGGGTAATGACAACCTTGGTACCTATTATGCTTATCTTGGCCTTTATTCACTCGGGTGGAACAATATTGACTTCCCCGGTCTTATTGGATCAAGGCTCCCGACACCTGAACTGTTATGGGAAAAGAACAATTCTCTTAACGGCGGTATCGAGTTTGGAATTTTTGACAGAATTACAGTCAACTTCGAATATTATCAGCGCAAGAGCGTTGACCTCCTTTTCGCAGTTCCTCTTCCGGCTTCGACAGGCTTCTCTTCATATGATGCCAACGTAGGCGAAATGCAGAATACCGGTTTTGATATCGATCTCAATTTTATTGTCCTGAATAAGGCCAAACTAAAATGGACCACAGATCTAAACCTGTCGCATTATAAGAATGAAATAACAAAATTGCCCGAAGGACAGGAGAAAATTATTTCAGGAACGAAACAGTGGATGGTTGGCCATTCGGTATATGACTTTTTTACCTATCGCTCAGCAGGTGTTGATGCCGCTAATGGAGACCAGCTCTGGTACGTTTATGATGATGACGGAGTTCAAACCGGCACAACCAATGATTACGCCGAAGCAAAAAGGGCCTATACCGGAACTTCTTCAATTCCTGATATCACAGGCGGTATGACCAATTCCTTAAGGTACGGTGACTTTGACCTCTCATTCCTTGTTACATTCGGTATCGGAGGTTATATTTATGACGGCAGTTATGCAGGTCTTATGGGACAGACCCTTGGATCCAACATGCATGTCGATGCCCTCAACAGATGGACTCCTACAAACACTGTTACAGATGTTCCGAGGCTTTATCAGTATACAAATGCAAATGCCACATCGGACAGGTTTATTGTTCCATCTGACTACCTGAGTTTCAGAAATCTTACTGTAGGTTACAACCTGCCAAGAAAGTTTGCATCAGTTATAGGTGTATCAAGTGCAAGACTGAGCGGAACCGTAACCAATCTGCATACATTCTCATACCGTAAAGGATTGGATCCGCAGCAGTCGTTTAACGGAACAACGGACAATGCTTACACACCGTTGAGAACTACTTCTGTAGCCTTGACTATGAACTTTTAATTAATAGAGATATGAAGAAAATTAGCATAATTTTAGCACTAATTGTAGGACTTACAGTATCATGCTCCAAGGATTTTCTGGAGACTGCGCCTACAAATGAGGTATCTGAGACTGATGTCTTTAAGACAGCTGCAGGTGCTCAGACAGTCCTTGATGGAGTATCACGCAAAATCAGGGAATATAATACATCTCATGACGACTTTGGCCACAAGGCTCTTGATATGGCCTGGGATCTTATGGGTGAGGATATAGTATGCCGCAGAAGTCACTGGTTTGTCTATGACTATCAGATTGACAACAGGCAGGCATCATATCGCAGATCACGCACTACTTGGCAGCTTTACTATATTGTTATCAATAACGTGAATAACATTCTTGTTAATGCTGACAATATTTCATGGGCAAGTGCTGCACAGGAAGCAAGCATTAAGGGTCAGGCTATGGCCTTAAGAGCGTTTGCGTACTATAATCTGGTAACTCTTTACCAGTTTACCTACATCGGTCATGAGAATGCACCTGGTGTTCCGATTTATACTGAGCCAACTACCGAAGGACATGCCCGGGCATCAGTCCAGGAGGTTTATGACCTGATAGTTGCTGACCTTGACGGGGCTATCTCAATGATGACTGCAAATCCTACACCCAGAAGGCATATCTCTGACATTGACGTGACCGTTGCCCGTGGGCTGAAAGCACGTGTCGCCCTTGAGATGGGTAACTGGTCTGAGGCTGAATCACAGGCCAGACTTGCCAGGGCTGACTATGACCTTAACAGTATAGCTGATTTCTCTACCGGTTTTGCTGATTATCAGCAATCAAACTGGATGTGGGGACTGCAGCTAAATGATGAGCAGTCAACCATTTATGCATCATGGTTCTCCCACCTCGATATGAGCATCGGAGGCTATGCAGGCCTTGGCTACATGCCCAAGTACATGAGCACCGCCCTGTATGACCAGCTGCCTGCCGATGATGTCAGGAAGACTCTGTGTGTTGGTGCGACTTACAGCGGGATCACATATTACATAAACTACAAATTCAATGCTGCACTGGCAGGTAAGGAATTTGCTGCTGACTATGTAATGATGCGTCCGGAAGAGATGCTTCTTATTGAGGCTGAGGCTATTGCACGTCAGGGAGGAAGAAATGCTGCTGTTCAGGCTCTGCTTGATGAACTGCATGCTGTCAGACAAACTGCACCTGTTGCCGTTACTGCAACCGGCACTGCGCTGTTAGACCTCGTTCTTCTTGAAAGACGTTTTGAACTGTGGGGCGAAGGTTTCCGCGGAAGAGATATCAAACGTCTGAAGATCGCCCTCGACAGAACCGGCAGCAATCATAACGCTGCTCTATGCCTGAATATGACGCTGCCTGCTGAAGACAACAGGTGGAATTATATGATACCTCAGGGCGAACTTGATGCCAACCCGATGATTAATGAAGAAGATCAGAATGATTAATATTCTGTAAATCATAATCATTATCATAATTGAGATGGCGTTCCTAAATATTGGAGCGCCATCTCTCTTTTTTTTAGAATTGGTTGCATGACAGCCAATACTCTTGTTTTCAGCTTTATCGGTATGAAAAAAGTTGAGGTTTCCATCGATGGAAGAACCAGGATTGATGTTGCCATGGTTGCTGAACTTGTGGGCCTTAACGAGGTTTTTGTGACGGTGATGAATACCTTGTTGTTGGATCAGGAACTTTTGATCCCTGTACCGGTATTACGATAGTTGATTTTCAGGGTGATGTTGACCCAACTCATGAAGCTTACAGCCCGGGATCAGTAAAATATGCATCTGCAGGGAAGAAGAAGTAGGTTTACTTTCTTCATAATTTGTTTAAAAGAGGCTGTCTCAAAGGGGGCAGCCTCTCTTTTATTATCCAAATCACTCCGGTTCTTTGCGATTTTTGGCCTTTTCTATACAATAACCGTTGTATGGAGCAGCCCCATTTTTACTTTGATACAGCCTTTTTTATTTTAATAAAAAACCCGGGTGTTAGCAATTTTTGCACAAAATACTTGCGTATTAAAATAATTTGTTTATTTGCAGAACTGATCAAAAATTCAGACCCCCTTTTTTTTTAAACCTAAACTATCAATTTATGAAAAAGATCCTAATGCTCTTTTCACTGTTTCTCGTAACAGCTTCGCTGGTTATGGCACAAACAGTGTTAATTTCAGGGACCGTGACTGGCTCTGAAGATGGAATGGAGTTGCCAGGTGTTTTCGTAACCGTTAAGGGTACGACAATAGGTGCAATTACCGGAACAGAAGGAACATTCTCTGTTCAGGTTCCTGCCAGTGCAACATCATTGGTATTCAGCTTCCTCGGTTATGTAACACAGGAAGTTCCTATTGCCAACAGAACGAGGATAGATATCGTTCTGAAGCAGGATATGTTTAATGTTGATGAAATTGTTGTGGTTGCCTATGGTACCCAACAGAAACGTGATGTTGCCGGTGCAATATCATCTGTGAAAGGCTCTGATATTGCCACGATGCCTGTTCAGAGCTTTGACCAGGCACTCCAGGGAAAAGCTGCCGGTGTTACAATCACAATGCCTAACGGTGTGCTTAACAATCCGCCTGTTATCAGGGTTCGCGGTTTCAACTCAATCACAGGTAGTTCAAGTCCCCTTGTTGTTGTTGACGGTGTCCCTATCTTCACCGGTGACGTTTCAGGCACAAATGCTTCAGTCAATGCCCTGGCAGATGTCAACCCGTCAGATATTGAGTCAATGGAGATACTAAAGGATGCTTCCGCTACAGCTATTTACGGCTCACGCGCAGCCAATGGTGTTATTATCATTACAACAAAACGAGGTTCTGCAGGAAAAACAAAAGTATCATATGATGCTTATGTAGGATTTACCCAGCCGTACAGACTCTTTGATGTAATGAATGCAGAACAGTATGTGGAACACAAGAATTATGCCCGTTCAAATAACCCGTCATCACTGCCATTTGACTTCTTTATACCCAATGATGCGAACGGTGACCCTCTTGACACCAAATGGTCAGACTATGTTTACAGGACCGGTATCCAGCATAACCATTCACTTACTATTTCAGGCGCGACCGGAAATACCTCTTACTTCCTCTCTCTTGGATATACCGATCAGGAAGGGATGATCCAGAAAAACAGCTTCAACAGGAAGAATATCCGTTTGAATTTGGATCATAAACTTAACAAATGGATCTCCCTGGGCGCCAATTTCTCATATATAAATTCGCTTGGACAGGCTCCAAATACCGGATCACTTGCAGGCCAGGGGTTTAACACTGCAGGAGCAGCACGCCTTTCCTTTGTGCTTCCTCCAAACCTTGCACCCTATAAACCTGACGGAACATATAATATCAACGGTTCTGCAATAGGAAGTCTGGGACAACCTGTTGGAAACTACGGCTACTACAACCCGGTTCCTATATTTGAACTGAACAAAGCCACTACGCAGACTGACAGGATACTGGCCACCATGAGTGCAACAGTTACTCCTTTCAAGGGTCTGGCGCTCAAAACTGTATACGGTATTGATAACCTTGGCGTTGAAGATAATGTCTTCCAGACTGGTATAACAGGTGACAGCTATGCAAGTAACGGTTATGTATATAACAGGTTCTACCGCCCCACAAGGTGGACCTGGACAAACACAGCGAACTATGCAACAACCCTTGCTGACAAATTCAATATTGGCCTGCTCGTGGGTTCTGAACAGCAATACACAAAAAGTTTAAGCTGGACCGGCTCCAAGACAAATTACACAGACTCATTCTTTGAGGTATATCAGGGTTCATGGGTAACAGCCGGTATGGGTGGCGGAGCCAGAAGTGAGAACTTCTTCCAGTCTCTCTTCGGACGTGTGAAATTCGACTTCGACAAGAAGTATTACTTTGAGCTCAGCGTCCGCCGTGATGGTTTTTCAGGACGGCCAGTCCTACATCAACGAGGACGAGGAACGCGGTTGGCTAACGCCCGTCGTTCTCGACAATCTGATTCACAAAGGCGGCATGCCGGTCACGATCGGCATCTTTATCAGTCCCGGCGTGCTGCCGGCCCTTAGCGGC
>JAQBHM010000351.1:0-2729 GCA_032127795.1 Bacteroidales bacterium
AGCAGCAGGGAGTCACACTGTGAGAAGTTACGCGCGCCTTCGGCTCTCTTCAGTACCTTGACAAGGCCCCGGTAGCTGTTTTGCCCCACACCGGCGGAAATACCCTTTGACACAATGGTGCTTTTGGTATTTTTGCCTATGTGTATCATTTTGGTGCCTGTGTCAGCCTGCTGGTGATGATTTGTGACAGCCACGGAGTAAAACTCTCCCACAGAATTGTCACCGCGGAGGATACATGACGGGTATTTCCAGGTGATGGCCGAACCGGTCTCTACCTGCGTCCATGATATCTTAGAGTCATCACCTTTACATATTCCACGCTTGGTGACGAAGTTAAAAATGCCCCCCTTGCCCTCCTTATCTCCAGGGTACCAGTTCTGGACAGTGCTGTACTTCACCTCAGCCCCACGCTCTGCAACTATCTCAACCACTGCTGCATGCAACTGGTTCTCATCACGCTGGGGAGCGGTGCAACCCTCGAGATAACTGACATATGACTCCTCATCAGCTATAAGCAGCGTACGCTCAAACTGGCCGCTGTTGGAAGCATTGATACGGAAATAGGTTGAGAGCTCCATCGGACATCTGACTCCCTTGGGAATATAACAGAATGATCCGTCGGAGAAGACCGCAGAGTTAAGCGAGGCAAAGAAATTGTCTGTATAGGGTACCACTGATGCCAGGTACTTTTGCACCAGCCCGGGGTGTTCTCTGACAGCCTCCGAAAAAGAGCAGAATATTATACCCATCTCGGCCAGGGTCTCACGGAAGGTGGTCTTGACAGAGATGGAGTCCATCACTGCATCAACGGCCACACCTGTAAGATGTTTCTGTTCCCCGAGAGGGATACCCAGTTTTTCAAATGTCCTGAGCAGCTCAGGGTCAACATCGCTCAGGCTTGAGGGTGATATCTTCTGCCGGGGAGCAGCATAGAAAATGATATCCTGGTATTTTATTTCCGGTATCTTAAGGTTGGCCCAGTGTGGCATTTTCATCGTTTGCCAGTGACGGAAAGCCTTAAGACGGAATTCAAGCATCCAATCAGGTTCCTCCTTCTTGGCAGAGATGAGCCTTACAACGTCTTCATTAAGACCGGCAGGGATTACATCTGTTTCGATATCAGTTACAAAACCAAACTTATAATCTCCTGAGGTAACCTCACCTATCACCTTATCCTTCTCGTTTTCCATAACAATTTCCTTCAATGGATACACTTACTGAACAAGTGCAACCTATTAAAGTTTTTAGATTCGTTCCGAATTGTGCAAAATTATATAAAAATGGCGAGATAAAGGTCGGTATAACCCATACATAGCCTGCTAAGAAAATATAACTGCACTGGCTGATCATGCCTGAGGGTCAGACCTGTCTCTGCAATAGAATCACCCTACCACTTATCGATTATTTATGACCAGGGCACCTATCACCCCGGGCACCCATGCGCAGAGGGTGAGGAGGAATACTATCAAAACAGATCCGCAACCCTTGTCAATAACTGCAAGAGGAGGGAAGATGATACATAATATTACTCGCCAGATTGACATATTCCGTTTTTAAAAAGACATTTATCTGATATTGGTTGATGCATTAAGGTCTTTAATTTTATCACAGTGATCAACCTCAGGGCATTCAGCGGGATTGCAGCAGAGATGACAGACGCGTTTGATTGACCTGAAACAGAGAAGCTGAATGTCAGTGCTGAGAAAATCTTTTTTTACTGGCTCTTCCTGCATCAGGTCCGTGCTGAGATACTTCTTGTTATCATCGGAAAAAACGGTCACCACAACAGCGTCAGGACCAAGCATATTTTGCACCATCACTGCGCCGATGAAGTTGGCGCCGGAGGAGATTCCCACTCCCAGTCCCAGGGTGTTTGAAAGTTTCTGGGCCATGATTACCGCATCGCCGTCATCAACACTGATAATTTCGTCAAGGAAGTTCAGGTCAACAATTGCCGGGATAAATTCGTCAGATATACCCTGTATACGGTGCTTTCCGGTCTTATAACCTGTTGACATGGTGGGTGAGTTGGAAGGCTCCATGGGATGGAGTTTTACCCCGGGGTTCATCTCACGAAGGAACTTTCCTGTCCCCATGATAGTGCCGCCTGTTCCCACCCCTGCAAGGAAAGCATCGGGCACAAGTCCCTGATAATGCAGTTGCCACCATATCTCAGGACCTGTAGTGCGGTAATGCGCTTCGCTGTTATCATGGTTGGCAAACTGACGGGGGAGGAATACATTGGAAGTGGAAGCGGCCAGATCCTCTGACATCTTAATGCTGCCCAGAAAACCTCCCTCTTCCTTGCTTACCAGCCTGACAGTTGCTCCCATGCTTCTTATCAGGTTGATCCTTTCCATGCTCATCCAGTCGGGCATGAATATTGTCACCGGATGCCCCATGGCTCTTCCGATGGCTGAAAATGCAATACCGGTATTTCCACTTGTGGCTTCCGCAATCAGGTCTCCTTTTTTCAGTGCTTTGCTGTCATAACCCTTCCTGATAATGTGATAGGCCATCCTGTCCTTGATGCTGCCGGTAAGGTTGAAATTCTCAGCTTTTGCATATATGGCCCTTTCCCTGCCGCCATACAGGTAATGTATCTTCAGAAGAGGGGTGTGGCCTATCAACGGCGAAACATCAGAAATGTTGGCTTCGGTATGACTGCACAGTGTGAAAGATTCAGGATTCATCTTTATGTCAGATTTGTAACGGGCAAGGGCACAAAT
>JAQBHM010000352.1:0-12965 GCA_032127795.1 Bacteroidales bacterium
CCTCCCTGGGAAAAGCCACCCAGGTCAATTTCCAGCTTATCAGTTTCTGCATCTATTACTTTAAGCATGCTTCCCTTGAGGTCAAGTATTTCAATCCGAAGTTCAGTTGGCTCTGCTTTTCGAATTTCAACGGTTAGTTTACCTGTTGTTAGAGTAGGATATACCTTTATCAATGTGCCGTCTTTCATTTCCAGCACGTTGGGATTATTCCCCGGCTTGTTTGTCATTGCAGCATCGAGCACAGTGAAGTCTATCAAATCTTCGCCAATGGTCCAGCTGATAACAAGGTTATTTGATTCGATGCTACTCCCCGCAGTGGAGATGGCATTCATTCCCCTTCCCTGACCGCAGACGGTAGCAATTCCGGCGAGGGAAACAATGATGATCAGGATATGTTTCATAAGTATGATTTATTAATTCACTATCTATCTGGCAGGTACAATAACCGGGTTATGACAGATTTTACTCTGCGTACCAATTCCAGACTTATGAAGTGCTATAATAAAGTTCGGAAATAGATAAGTAAGCTGCTTTAAATTATGGTGCAAAGGATTGCACTTATCTGCCAAATAATGAATGCATGTTTCATCGCAAGCAGTATTGTATTAAAACCGAATTGGAGTCTAGTATGACTTGATAAGAAAGGTGCCTGATAAGAAAGGTGGGTTGTTGAAAAGGAAATAGTAAAACCATCATGTATCACTGTTCACCGTGAAAGAATAATCCGCCGGAGCTAAAGCGGCTATCTCGCCTCAACGCCTCGTGCCGGCGGGAATAATGCTAAGATTTGAATACAAGTTATTTACAGCTCACAAATTGTTAGTTTTGCTTATTATATTTAATAGACAATGAATTATCATTATTAGTAAAAAATGAAACTGAAAGAAGGTCTGAATGAATATTCAGAAATTATAAGTAAGCAAAAAATAAGCTTCAGATGTAAATATGTTCCAGCATCAACAGAAGTTCTGATTTTCTTTCATGGCCTGGCCTGTGCCTGGGATGCTTTTAGATATGTTCTGGATACTGAGTATTTCCCTGAAAAGTCATTATTGTTTGTAGATTTTATTGGATTTGGAGACTCTTCTAAAAATGAAGATTTCTCATATACGATGCATGATCAGGCAAAGGTCATAGATGAGTTGATTTCTATTTTACCTCCGTGGAATATACATATAGTAGCTCATAGCATGGGAGTTGCCATCGCATTATTGCTTTCAGAAAATACGTTTTCACGCGTATTGTCATTTGTAAATATTGAAGGAAACCTGATTAGTGAAGATTGTGGAATTATGAGTAGAAAGATAGCTGAAATGCCTTTTGAAGTGTATAAAAATAAATTATATAAGTTTCACTTATTCGCATATAAAAATCATGACCAACTGCACTTTAACCAATCCAGTCCATATGCTATATATAACAGTGCAGTTTCTTTAGCAAAAGAATCCGATACAGGGGATTTGTTGAGGAAATTTAGAGAGCTTGAGTGCAATAGATGCTATTTTTACGGAGAAGAAAACAAAGTAATGCCGGTCCTTAAGAAACTTGATTTTGTACAGAAGATAATGATCAAAAAAAGCGGTCACGCAATGACTACTCAAAATCCCGAAGAATTTTTTACAAAGCTTGTCGAGTATATTAATTAAGTCCCAACGGCTTATTCCATGGAGTGGTGAAGAGTTCCTCTTTCCCCCTCCGGGCACAGGCTCTCTGAGTGCGCAAAAGGAAAAGCCCCCGTGGTGAACCGGGGCAGCGAATTGTCGCCACAGGTGACTTGATCATTATTATACCAGCCGTAAGTATACGCGAACAAGCAAGATTTGTGTCTGAAACACGATCAAAATACACCGGCATAAAGCAAAAACCAGGTTTATTCTTATCTAAATGTCTCACGGCAATTCGTTACATTTAGACCGGAATAAATAATTTTCCTGATTTAATGCATAGCTCGCTCCTGAAAACCCTCTGGGCCAAACTTAAAACCAAACACCATAAAAATAGGGGTGATGGAGTTTACGGTTATATGTGGAAGGCTGCATTAAAAATAATGCTTATCTATTTATTGATTATTATTTTTGCAGTCATTATCGGCAAATACCTGATAGATTTTAATGCCGTTACCGGATATATTACCGAACGGTTCCCGGACATACTTGTTTTTGCAGTCTTTTTTCTCTCAGAGTCTTTTTTGGGAATGATACCTCCTGATCTGTTTGTGATATGGACTTCAAAATTCAATAACCCTCTCCTCATTCTGACGGTCCTTGGAGTACTTTCTTATATTGGCGGAGTAATTTCATATCTTATTGGATACTGGCTTCTAAAAAGGAAAAGAATAAAGAGCTTTTCGGAACGTGTACTTGATAAATACATCAATATGGTAAGAAAGTGGGGTGGAGCTTTTATTGTCATTTCGGCCCTATTCCCCTTCTCCCCCTTTTCTCTGATAGTAATTGCAATAAGCTTGTTTAAATATCCATTCAGGATGTATCTTCTATTCGGACTTTCCAGGATTGCCAGGTTCATTATCCAGGGAGTTTTCTACCTGAATTTATTCAAAATTGATTCTATTTTTTAGTGGACTGACGATTGAATGGAAGAAGTCGGTCAAACAGTCAATATCTGCAATTCAACACAGGATGAGGTTGTAGCCGGAGATCCCGGGATGCACTGTGGCCAGAACGAGAAGTAGTGTAATTGAACAGTCATTTACCGAGAACTTCATAATCTATCTCAATAAAGTCTGCAACGGAGGTCATCCAGTGCTGATTTACAAACTGCACATGCATAGGGTGTTTGTTGTAACTGTCATACTCTTCCCTGCCTTCAAACTTCATGGCAAATCCGTATTCATAATGATTCCTGGGGCTGATCTCCTTCAGGTTCTTAAATTCCTGTACTCCGTCAATTGCGGCGAGCACTCCTGATGCTTCAAAAAAAAGCACTTCCTCAGTGGAGCCGGCCGGTAAATTCAGTTTAAAAAAAACGGTATGATGTATCATATAGTACTTAAATTCAGTTTATTGCCGAGTTTTTCCAATTCAGCCTCTGCTGACCCGTGGGTGTCAGTTTTCATAACCGGCATTATAACTCTGCCGTTTGAAGTGAACAGGAAGATCCTGAGGTCATCAGTCGAAATATCCAGTGTCCTGTTGCTTCTGCTATAAGCCCGCCAGGCTCTACCCTCATGTCTTATACCGAGCTTCATTACTGGTTCAACGCTTATCCATCTCCCGGACTTTATGAAACCGAAATAATCATTGGAGAACCGGAGCCTTCTGTTATCAAAGTCAACAGTAGTGCTTGATGATGAGAATCCCACAAATGCTCCCAGAAGTATCAGAACAAGTCCGGCAAATGAAAAATAGAGGCTAATTATTCCTGCTATGAAGATAAATGTGCCGGCGGAACTGCCAACAGGACCGAATGATTTATCAAGCCGGTAAGTGGTGATCTGAGGATCATTTTTCATAATAAAGGCATTGATTTTGCAAAAGATTTGTTAAAGACATTTGCCCTTTCCGGGCAGAGGGAATTTCGGCTAAGTTAAATATTTATTGAACCCTGACAAAACATCTGTTCTCAATCGGCGGCCGGAGACGGCGAAGAACATGTTATTCTTATGGTATAAGATTTAACGTATATTTTTTTAAATTGCACTGAGTAAGTAACTATCAAATTAAGAGAAAACAATAGACAAAATGGATGTAACAAGGACATTTGATTTACTGGAAAGGTATAAGGAAAATTTTGTCAAAGACGATGCCTTGTGCTTTAAACAAAAGGGAGAATGGATGAAGTTCAGCACACAGCAGTATATTGACTTCTCATATCATTTTTCGTGCGGGCTCTACGAGGCCGGGTTCAGAAAGGGAGATAAGATAATTACTGTTGCAAACAACAGGCCTGAATGGAATTTTGCTGATTTGGGAATGGCGATGATCGGTGTAATACATGTGCCGGTATTCGCTTCTCTTTCTGTCTCTGAATATGAGTATATCATAAGGGATTCAGGGGCCGGCCTGGTATTGGTATCAGACAAAAAACTGTATAATACAGTTAGCCCCGCCCTGCTCCCTGCTGGCATTGCAGACCAGATATATACCTTTGATGAGGTTGAAGGAGCAAAACACTGGCTGGAGTTTGTGGAGAAGGGGAAGAAGTGTTCCCCGGAGACAACAGAGGCTGTCAGAAAGCTAAAGGAGTCTGTCATCCCCGGGGATATAGCAACACTTATCTACACATCGGGTACCACGGGAAAACCTAAGGGGGTGATGCTTTCACACAGTAACCTGGTAACTAATTTCATCTCGGCAGCCTCGGTCTTTAATCTGAAGCCAACAGACAAGTACCTGAGCATATTGCCTTTATGTCACGTCGGAGGCCGGATGGGCAATTATCAGACACAGTACAGCGGTTCAAGTATTTATTATGCAGAACACATGGGGGCAATAGCTGCCAATATAAAGGAGATCATGCCTGACGGCTTTGACGCAGTCCCCAGGGTGCTGGAGAAATTCTTCGATGTAATAATTTCAAAGGGCAAGGGTCTTACCGGCATTAAGAAATCAATTTTTTTCTGGGCGGTAAAACTGGGACAGAGATATAATCCTTATGGTGAGAACGGCTGGCTCTATGAGCAAAAGATGAAAATCGCTGACAGTCTGATCTTCAGCAAATGGCGTCAGGCACTGGGCGGAAACGTCAATATTGTAGGCTGCGGCGGAGCCAGCCTCCGGCCGGGGCTCGAGAGGGTCTTCTGGGCAGCAGGGATAAAGATCGTAAACATGTACGGGCTTACCGAGACATCACCAATAATCACCATAAACCGGACTGAAAAGGGAAAGGTGAGGCTTGGATCAGTGGGATTGCCTGTTGAAGGAGTGCAGGTTAAGATAGCTGATGACGGAGAGATCTTATGCAAGGGGCCAAATGTCATGATCGGCTATTATAATGACCCTGTTCTTACTGCATCAGCCTTTGATGATGAAGGATGGTTCCGGACAGGTGATATAGGATACCTGGACAAGGACGGTTTTCTGATGGTGACAGACAGAAAGAAGGAGATATTCAAACTCTCCAACGGGAAATTCATAGCCCCACAGTTAATAGAAAACATCTTCAAAGAATCTCCTGTCATTGACCAGATAATGGTCATCGGTGAGCATGAGAAATTCGCAAGTGCTCTTATCTCTCCCAACTTTAAATACTTTGAAGATTGGAAAACAACAAAAAAGGTCTCTTTCATCAATAATGAAGAACTTATTCAGTTGCCACAGGTTCAGTCATATTTCTCTGCAGAGATTACCAAGCTGAATAAGCGTCTGAGCCCAACTGAGCGAATCAACAGATTCAGACTTGTAAAGGATGAATGGAGCGCAGAGACAGGCGAGCTCTCCCCATCACTCAAGCTTCGGAGACACTTTATCAATGAGAAGTACAGGTCGGTTGTGGAGCAGGTTTACATGAGGTAATTTTTAAGATACGGAATAATGAAGCTGACAGAGGTTACAGACAGGAAGACTGAGAAGATGTTTCTCGATGCCGCAAGGGTCATAAATAAAAATGATAAAACATGGGTCTGTCCCTTTGACAATGACATACGGGCTGTGTTCGATCCCGACAAAAATCCATATTACAACCACGGCGTTGCAATACGGTGGGTACTGACCGATGACAGAAAAAGGCTGGCTGGCCGTATTGCTGCCTTCATTGATTTTAACCTGGCTCCCACCTATGACCAGCCCACAGGGGGGATTGGATTTTTTGAATGCACTGATGATGCAAAGGCAGCAACCCTGCTTTTCGATGCTGCAAGAGAATGGCTCAGGGAGAAGGAGATGGAAGCAATGGACGGGCCCATAAACTTCGGGGAGACTGACAAATACTGGGGTCTTCTTGTTGATGGCTTCACTCATCCCTCGTTCGATGTTCCCTATAATCAGCCTTATTACCGCAGGCTCTTCGAGGACTATGGTTTTCAGGTCTATTATAAGATGGAGGGGTTTCACTATGACCTGACGAAACCGCTTGATCCGAGGTTCCGGAAAATTGCCGAATGGGTTGCAAATAAGCCCGGTTATGATTTCAGGCATTTCTCATGGAAGGAGGAGGATAAATTTGTGGCTGACTTTGCACGTGCATTCAATGAAGCATGGGCCTCCTTCAAAGTCAATTTTGAACCCCTGGAAGAGGTCTATATCAAGGGGGTGCTGAAAAAAGCAAAAGCAATCATAGATGAGGAGTTCATATGGATGGCTTATTTTGAGGGCAGGCCGATTGCAATATACCTGATGTTCCCTGACCTGAATCAGATACTGAAACATCTTAACGGTAAGCTGAACCTGATTAACATGGTCAGGTTTTTATACCTGAAAAAAAGGAAGACCATGACCAGGGCCAAAGGGCTGCTGATGGGCGTTATTCCGCAATACCAGAACCTCGGAATTGAATCGGCCTTCATCCTGAAAGTGAGGGAAGTGCTGGAGAGAAAACCTCATTACACGGAAGTAGAATTCTCCTGGGTTGCAGACTTCAATCCCAAGATGCGAAAGATATTTCTCTCTGTAGGAAGTGAGCCTGCGAAGAACTACATAACCTACAGGTACCTTTTTGACAGGTCAAAAGAGTTTAAACGATATCCTATACCGTCCATAAAATGAAATATGATGCAGTGATTATTGGCGCCGGGCTGGGCGGACTGACAGCAGGAGCAAAGCTTGCCAAAGAAGGCCGGAAGGTGCTGCTCATTGAACAGCACAGTCAGCCGGGAGGCTGCGCCACTACATTCCGGCGCGGAGACTTCACACTGGAAGTAGGATTGCATGAAATGGACGGTCCCTCTTCGCGGGACATGAAATCGAGGATATTTACCGACCTCGGGGTATTTGACAATGTGGAATTTGTCAGGATACCCGAGTTTTACAGGTTCCTCAACGGCAGGATCAGCATAACGGTTCCGCATGACGCTGAGGCAGCAGCCCGGATATTATCAGAGGCATTTCCCGGTGAAGTCACAGGAATCAAAGCATATTTTGAACTCTTGCTTGCCCCCCGAAAAAAGCCTGCCGGATCAGAATCACCCGATATAAGTCTGGGGGATTTTCTTGATTCTATTATTAAAAATGAAGATCTGAAGCTTATTCTGCTTGGCAACCTCGGATATTTTCATGATGATCCTTATTCTCTTTCACTGGCGTACTATTCTGTTGCCCAGGGAAGCTATTATTCCGGCGGAGCCAGCTTCATCAGGGGAGGGTCACAGAGACTCTCTGACCACCTTGCAGAATTCATCAGGAGTCACGGAGGAGAGATACTCTTTAATCATCTGGTAACAGGAATAAATATCGATGACGGCAAGGCAACGGGCGTGACCTATAAAAGAAAGCATACCGGGGAAACACAACAGGTGTTTGCTGATGTGGTAATCGCTAACAATGCCGTACCTAATGTTGCGGAAATGCTTCCCGGGGAAGCGGGAGATGAACTCAGGGCAGAATACAGCGGTCTCAGACCGGGAGCATCACTGCTGACGTTATACCTGGGATTTCGCCGGCCTCTGTCAGAACTGGGTCATTATTACTATTCATTGTTTGTCTATGACAATTCAGTAAAAAGGCAGGCTGATATACTCAAAAACAACAGGGATGATTTCTCGGTACGCAGCTTTACTTTCGTGGATTACGGTCAGATTGAATCCGGACTGGCGCCCGGGGCAAAGAGTGTTGGGGCAGTGTGCTGTATAGATTATCTTGATGACTGGGAAAGCCTGGGGAAAAAGGAATATGACGACAAAAAAGAGCAGGTGGCTCAGGTTTTCATCGAAAGACTTGAAAGGATCATCCCGGGCTTTAAGGAGAGCGTTGAATATTATGAAGTAGGCACACCGGCAACGGTAAAACGGTATACGCTGAACCCGGGCGGAGCCGTCTACGGTTTTGCCCAGACGCCTGCAAAAAAAACCGTAGATACGCTTGAATCAGTTAATAATCTTCATTTTGCCTCGGCATGGGGGAAGACCGGAGGCGGATTTTCAGGAGCAATCTACGGAGGGTACCTGTGCGCAATTAATATCCTCAGGAAGAGATCTTAACTGCCATTCTCAGCGGACATCATTTAGTGACTTTTGTGAGGGTTGTGCCGGCGGGTATTGTCATCAGCACGTATTTTTCAATTGCATTAACATCATACTTAATGTCTGCAAAGGAATACTGATCCCAGATATCTTTTGTTTCAAAGACATTTCCGTCAGCAAAGGATGCTCTCAGCCTGCAAAATACCTCCACACGGTCTTCGTCATTCTGAAACTTAAACTGGTAAGGACCTCCAATTTTGACAAGGTTCAGAGGAATGGAGCCATTGTTGGGCAACAGGGTGGTGTTGAAATCAAATGATCCGCTTGCTTCTCCGGAGCAATAATACTTAATAATATACCCGGTAAGTGTTATCGATGATGCCTGGGACATGTTATAGGTGGTAACATCATTCTGGAAGGTAGTTACCATTGTAGTTAATCTGATGTATAATATTGGCTCTTCGGCTGTCTCCCAGTTATTTTTTAAGCATTTTTCATCAACATCAGGGAAGAGGGCGCAGCCACCCAGAGATAGAAAAGTCACAAAGAGGATTAAACAGGATTTCAGGAATGCAGGTTTCATAGCTTTTCTTTTTGGTTATAGTTATTATAGTACTGTTTTTGATGCGGCTGACTGTTCCGTTCAGTAGGCCGGGCAGTGTACCTTGAAGTTCCATGCCGTGCTTGAAGAGCCGGCGCAATTGGGGTTGACCCTGACCTCTATCACAGAGGTGTATCCGCCGAACGGCACCTTAACTGAGCGGGCCTCTCCCACACATCCGGAGTTGAAGATTGTCATTCCTCCCTGTGTGATGATAATCTGGTCCTTAACATCAAAAGTCTGGTAGTCAAACTGGAAGGAGCCGCTTGTCTGGCCAAGGTCTATCTGGTGTACCTCGGGCTGGTTAGCCCCGGCCTTCTGGGTGTCATTGCAACGGCTCTGGTGCACTATCGGCTGCTGGTTTGCAGGGTTGTTCCCGTAGGCCTGGTTGTTTCCTGTATTCTGGTTTTGCGGCAGGAATGGGTTGCCGCTTCCTGATATTATCATCATGAAGTCCATGAGGGTATTCATGTCAATTGTTGGTTTTTTCCGCTCAGGAATACAAGCAGTAAATCCTGCATTCCAGGTGAATCCCGGCATGCAGTCACAGACCATTCTATCGCTTACAGGGTCATAAACCTGCTGTGAGTTGGGGATATAAGAGCAGTCGGCGTGGACTATCTGTGTGGCGGTGATCGGATCACATCCGCTGAAGTCATCACGCCACCGGTATCCGGTCACACAATCACAATAAGGTTCATTCCTTATCGGGTCCCACATTTTCATAGTATTAGCCAACCCGCTGCAGTCCAGTGCGTTAAGCTGAGCCAGAGCCAGGGGGTAACACTGTGTGTAATTCTGGTCCCACACATATCCCGGCAAACAGTCGCAAATCACTATCTGGTTTATGTCGTCCCAAACAGGCTTTGTATTAGGATATCCCGAGCAGTCAGCCTGTGATGCCAGCAGTTTGCCTGTCTCTTCACAGCCAGAGTAGTCAGGCAGCCATGAGTAGCCCGGCAGACAATCGCAATAATATTCTTCCCTGCCAGGGTCCCAGAAGGGTTCCGTGTTTGGCGATCCGGCACAAAATGACTCCGGAGGAGGGGGCGGGTTATCTGGATCAAATGGAGAAGTATCGGGAGTATCCTCACTGACCGTGATGCGCGCCAGGGCCGCCTTGCCGTCATATTCCGCAAGCACCGAATATGTACCGGGTATAACGGATATAAACACCGGGTCAGGAAGTGAAATAGCCGTTACATCCTTTGCTTCGCCCTTATAATTCACGGATGTCACTGTGAATGTCACCTGTTCATCTGTCCTGATCGCGGCTGATGAAGGTTCAATGATCAGCTTCTCGGTTGACTCCATCTCTTTCTCAAGGAGGTACTCAAGCCAGTCCACTTTTTCCTGCAGGAGCTCTTTTCTGGCGGCCAGTTCCCTGCGGGCAATAGCATTGAACTCTTTTATTTTGTATTCCTGGTATTTTTCTTCGAACCATCCGGTTACATAATCATCAAATTTCCTGTCCCATGCAGGTAGCAGTACCATACCTGAAGGCTTTATTTCCTTAAAGGGAAGGTCTCCGTACTGTTTCCGGAACTCGCCGAGGAGTTGCTGTTTTATATTACCCCAGCTTCTAATGCCCGCCACAGCATCGTCGGGATCAAGGTGAATCTCCCGGCGGGCATTGTACTGGCTTATCTCGTTATCAAGCAGGGCGGGGTTGATCACAAAATCGATAAGCAACTGCATCACTGCCCTGGCTTTGCCCGCCCAGTTCAGTGCTGAAGCTGCGTTTGGGAATAAATTTCCGAACCTTTCCGAAAAAAGCTTATTCTCAATAAAGAGGACTATGGCCTCGAAAGCTTCAAAGTCCTTGGCATCTCTGACCATTGTAAGGACATCGATAACCGAAAAGATGTCGGACATTTCTTCTATTGCATCTTTTACATCATCATGTTCATCATACATCTTCTTCAGAATATCGGATGAAATGCTCCATGTGCGGCCCGTCAGGTCGTAAGCTTTTTTCAGCCTTTCCTGTTCTTCATTAGAAAGAGGTTGCCCTGACAGAAGAGGTACAATCAGGATAAGCAGCAGGGATAGATATAATTTTTTCATTACAGAGTCATAAATTGTTCGGGATTCCGGATTGGGTGAAACAGGTCAGAAGTTATAGCTTAGACCCAGTGACAGAACAGTCATCCTGTAACCCTCCTCGGTGGTGAGGATGTCAGTAAGCCACACGTCAACGCCGAATACAACCTCATACCTGTTTTTTCCGGCTTTTACACGTGTCATGGCGCTGATTGAGTGTTCGGCAGCCACCTCCCCTCCAAGGTCCACATCGCTTGTTACAGGCTGCAGCCTGTTGTTCGCAGCTACTCCAAGCTCCACTTTCCAGTGGTTGTTGCCGTTATAACGTCTGTACCCGGCAAAAAGAGGTATCTGGATGTTGTAGAAGGCCCCTACTCCTGCAGCATCTTCGGTTTTGCCTATCAGGGTATTCAGATGCATCCCGGCGCCGCCATAAAAGTTTTTGCCCACCAGTTGCTCAAATCCTATATTGATCCCCGGGATCATGGGCGGATCAAGGCTGTAGACCTGGCCAAGGTCAGAGAACAGCAAAGCAATGCTGACAGAGGTGTTGCGGTACCTGACAGCCCTTGAAGTCAATGGGGCAGGAGTGGCAGCCGGGCTTAAGAAACCAGCGGGGTTATTGTAAACATTGGCTGGCTGACCCGTTGTTGCAGGCTGGTTGACAGTTGCAGGCTGATCCGGTTTGGGTACCGCAGTGCCGTCACATTTGTCATCAGGGTAATTATCCCTGGCCCATTTTTGTGCTACCTGGTAAAACGGGAACCCGCCCTTTAGCGGAACCATGTTTGGAGACCGGTCTTCACCGTCAACAATCTTGATCTTGTTGTCGCTCTTGTCGCAGACAACCTTGAAGGTCTTCTGCCCGGAAAGCTCTGCGCTGACAAGAGCCAGAAAAAAGCTTAATACAAATATTGTGGTTCTTCTCATAATTGTGTTTTATGGAGAGTAAACAATCAGGATTATGTATAAGGAGACAGCAGAGAAGGCAGAATCATGGTTCTGGTATTAGATTATACCGAAGATAAAAAAAATTCCTAAAAGAAATATTCCACTGACCTGAATTATTATAAAAATCTTATTCCATTATGACAACATCTGGCTCTAAATCTTGCCGGAAGTACTGTTATAAGAATAACATAAATATTAATAATTTTTAATAATCTCCCCAACGGGCAAAATCCAAAACCGATAAAGTTTTATTTTCAATCAATTGCCGCATATGTATGTGCGATGGCCTCTGCAGTCACATGGAACTTCCTGAAATATCCACCAAATTTCAGATTAGGGCAGATATATCACTGAAAGCATGCTCATTCTCAGGACCGAAACCGGGACTATTTGCATATAGGCGGGTGTGTATAAATACTGACCGGATTGTCGTATTGTTGCTACTTCTTAATGAAGTCCGGAAGTTTACATTTGTTCAGAACAGTAAAAAAAGACTATGCTGGACGTACTTTTAAAGCAAACAGACGAAAACGCTGAGACAAAAGGTATCTTCAAGGTTAGCGACCGTGCTGATAAACCGATAAAAAGTTTCATGAAGTCAGTCTCCTGGCGCATTGTTGGCACCCTGGATACAATTATGATCAGCTATTTCATTACCGGGAGGGTTACAGTTGCTCTTTCAATAGGCAGTGTTGAGGTTCTGACGAAGACAGTCCTCTACTATTTCCATGAGAGATTATGGGCTCATATTCATAAGTTCAAGGTAAACCTCTGTGTCAGATCATCCAAAAAGCAATATGAAGTTAAGTGATATAAAAGATACACTTTCAGGCAATTCAGCCGAAGAGACCCTTAAGTCACTTGCGGGTCTATTCCCGGGAAGGATAATTTTTACAACGAGTTTTGGCATTGAAGACCAGGTCATCACCCATATGATCTTCACCAATAACCTTCCGATAAGAATAGCAACCCTAGATACAGGAAGATTATTTCCTGAAACATATAAGGTTTTTTCCAGCACAATAGCAAGGTATAAAAAGAAAATAGAAGTTTACTTTCCTGGTTATGATGAGGTTGAGACCATGGTTACAGAAAAGGGGCCCTTTAGTTTCTATGAGTCGAAGGAAAACAGGCAGGAGTGTTGCAGGATAAGAAAGGTTGTTCCTCTTAACCGGGCATTGAGGGGAATGGAATGCTGGATCTCCGGGATCCGGGTGACGATTGCGACAAGTACGACTATCCCCATGTCTGCAATATGGCAAGCACTCCAAAAACAAGAGAGCGTCTGGAAGATCA
>JAQBHM010000353.1:0-2623 GCA_032127795.1 Bacteroidales bacterium
AGATCACTGTAGCGGCGCTGCTCTCCGACAGGAAACTTCAAAGGCAGTTCTTCAATTACTTTATAACATTCATTTTTGTCTGAAGCAAGGTAATATAGCGGATACCATTCATACAATCCGGCAGAGTGGGTGAGGAGATGACGGATTGTAATCTCTCTTTTTTCCGTATTGTCAAAAGCTTTAATGTACCTGCATACCGGGTCATCTATGTTGATCTGGCCCCTGTCTGCCAGTAACATTACTGATGTTGTGGTTCCAATTACTTTTGTGAGTGAGGCAATATCAAACAGGTGCCTGGCAGTCATCTTCTCCGGCGGGCTGAGCAGATTATGGCTGTAATCATACTTCTGCGCATACCCGTAAGCCTGCCTGTAAATGACCTTATTATTTCTTTTTATCAGGACTACTGCGCCCGGGATTTTATCCCTGTTGACCTGGCTCTGCAGTATGCTGTCAATTTCATCTTTCAGTACCGGTTTTCCTCTTTTGAGGCTGGTTCCCTGGCCATTTATGACCATGGTAAGTGATAAAAGGATGATTCCGGCAATAATTGTTCTATTTCGCATTTGGGATATTCTTAATGAGGGCGATAGCCAACTCTGGGCCCGACGGTTTTACGTAACAGTAATTCTGTGAAGCCTTCTTTGACAAAATTTTCCAGTTCGCCAACCAGCTTGAAGCCCAGTTCATAATACAGTCTCGCAGCATCTTTGTTAAAAGAAGATACACATATAAACACATTGGGTGAAAACTTCAGTATCCTCTCTTCGCAAAATTTCAGGAGTCTTGTCCCAACACCCTTGCCTCTGTACTCTTCGCTTATGCAGATTGTCTGAATATATCCCGAGAAGGTCCCGCATACCTGCAGAATAACAAACCCGGCAATAACTTCTCCGTACTTTACAATATAAATTTCCTTGCATTTACCCTGAAATGCTCCATGGCACTGGTCATAGTCCATTCCAAGTGTAATCCACGGATCTGTTTTTGACATCATCAGTGCGCAGAGGTGAAAATCACCGGGGTCGCTTGTGAGTTTGATGGCGAATTTCTCTTTAAGCAAGTTGATTTTTCTTTTTAATGACTGTCAGGAACATAATTGTCAGTAATGCATTTACAAAAATATTCATAAACCCGAAATCAAAATTAAATACCCGGATAAAATATCCATTCAGGAGCCAGGTCAAAAGTGTTGCAGAAAGACATGCCACAGGAACCCACTTTTCCCTGAATCTGATCTTCGTAAATAAACCGGTAAGGTACAAACCTAATATCGGCCCGTAGGTATAGCCTGCAATTTTGAAAATTGTATTTATTATTGCTCCCTGGCTGTTCCAGAAAGACATGACTATTATGAACATCACGATATTTACTCCAATAAGCACGCGTGTCTTAATCCTCTTTTTAGCCTCGCGAGGTTTATTTTCTATATCCATAAAATCATAGCTGAATGCAGTTGTAAGCGCAGCTATGCATGAGTCAATACTTGCAAATGTGGATGCAACAACGCCGATCAGAAAGGCTACTGCCCCGATTTTCCCGAAATAATTGAGTGTAAGCAGAGGATAGAGCTCATCAGTATTAATGAAATGGCCATCCTGTTTAATCAGATTTATCCCGCTTCGCTCGGCATAAATATAGATCAGCACTCCCAGTGCAAGGAACATTGTCTGGGCAAATGCAATAAAAAAGCTGAAAGTCAATACATTTTTCCTGGCATCCCTGGCATTTTTGACGGTAAGGGTCTTCTGCATCATGCTCTGGTCGAGGCCTACCAGGGCTACGGTGATGAGCAATCCGGAAATAAACTGTTTAAAGAAATTGGACCCGGAATGCATATCCCAATCGAATACCCTGGCATAAGGATGGTGCACTACAGCATCAGCCATTTCAGAAAGAGAAAGGTTTAATGAGTTTTTTATTGCCAGAATTGAAATGACAATAACCGTGATAAGGAAAGCCGATTGCAAAGAATCGGTCCAGACAATAGTTTTGATTCCTGATTTGTTTGTATAAAGCCATATAAGTATCAAGACCACAATGATGGTTATAAAGTATGGAATATTCAGGGCATCAAAGAATGCATACTGCAATATTTTAACCGATAGAAGCAGCCTCAGGGCGGCACCGAATGACTGCGACACAAGAAAGAAAATGGAACCGGTCTTGTAGGAGACATTACCAAACCTGATGTTCAGATAAGTATATATGGAGACAAGTTTCAGTCTGTAATAAATGGGTGTCAGTATAAATGCTATAAAAAGATATCCGACTATTGAACCAAGGATAAACTGGAAATAATAAAGATTATTATTGCCTACATTTCCCGGAATTGATACCAGGGAGACGGCAGATATCCCCGAGCCGATCATCCCAAAAGCTACCAGGAACCACGGCGAAGCCCTGTCCCCGTCGAAAAATGTGGTGTCATGAATACGCCTTGAGGCGAAGTGAGAAATCACCATCAGGATCGAGAAATAGCAAATGATAATAAGAAATAACAGAAGGGGGCTCATAATGAATGGCTGCTTGTGTTACTGGTTTCTGAGTGCAACCTTTCATACAAATCTTTCAACGCAGAGGAAAAAAGTGAATTATCAACGCCGCACAGAAGATAGCGGCA
>JAQBHM010000354.1:0-3145 GCA_032127795.1 Bacteroidales bacterium
CCTATTCCTGCCGATGACCCGGACACCATTCCCTGGCCTGCCGGAGACCTTCTCTCCGATACAGTTCCTTCAGGTATCAACATCCGGAAACTGAATGATATGCTTGACCTTGTATTTGAAGATACCGTTGCATATAAGGGAACATTTGCCGTTACTGTAGTTTATAAAGACCAGATTGTAGCAGAAAGATTCAGAAACGATCTCAGCAGTGAGAACAGGTTTCTGAGCTGGTCAATGGCAAAAAGCTTTACCAATGCCATGGCTGGAGCAATGGTTAAAGAAGGCATGGTTGATATCCACAGTCCTGTAAACCGTAAAGAGTGGGCTGATGATGACAGGAGAAATATCACCCTGGACAACTTATTGACAATGACAAGCGGCCTTGATTTCCTTGAACAATACAGTACCGTAAGACTGACAGGAACAACAACCATGCTTCTGAAAAACGGCGATATGGGAGACTATGCAGCAGGTTACAAGCTTCTTGCAAAACCTGATTCAATCTGGTACTATTCATCAGGTTCCAGTAACATTGTACAGGATTATCTGCGAACGGTAATCGGGAATGATGACGAATATCTTGCCTATCCCCGAAAGGCTTTATTCAGCAAGACCGGTATGCGAAGCGTGGTTTGGGAGCCGGATGCTTCCGGCACTTTTGTCGGATCATCATATCTCTATGCAACCATGCGTGACTATGCCCGCTTTGGGCTTCTCTACCTGCATAACGGCAACTGGCTGGGAGAACAGATCTTTCCTGAAGACTGGGTTGCTTACACAACCACTCCGGCAAAGGGTTCCGGCGGAGAATACGGAGCTCTATTCTGGCTCAATAAATCCGGCGAATTTCCCGGACAGCCTGATAACCTCTTTTATTCTGACGGTTATGAAGGTCAGCGCATATTCATTATTCCGTCCAAAGATATGGTGATCGTCAGGACAGGATGCTCCCCAAGGGGCACAATTGACTGGCAGACATTTTTATCTGGCATTACGGAGACAGTAAACTAAACCCCGGATAATACCACCGGGAATTCTGTTAATGTGTCCATCCCGGACCCCTGACAACCCTCCCGGGTGTTGCTCCTGTGTGCTCGCCGTCCATTAATACCTGCACTCCGTTTACAAATACGTGATGCATGCCTGTAGCATACTGATGCGGATTGTCAAAAGTTGCATTGTCCTGGATCTTCTCAGGGTCAAATATTGCTATATCAGCATAATATCCTTCCTTTAATGCACCACGTCTCTTAATCATCAGGTTGGCGGCAGGGAATGAGGTCAGCTTGTACACAGCCTCCTCAAGCGAAATGACTTTTTCATCTCTCACATATTTACCCAGCAGCCTTGCAAAATTGCCGTATGCTCTCGGATGTGTGGCTGATTTCAGAAAGACACCTTCAGTAGCCATCGACTGTCCGTCGGAACAAAAACTCATCCATGGCAGGGCTATCCCTTTCCTGACATTGTCTTCAGACATCGAGAAATATACAACGCTAATCCGGCTACCGTCCTGAATCACCAGGTCCATCACAGTCTCTTCCGGTGATTTTCCCCTTTTTTCAGCTATTTGGGCCAGTGTCTTGCCCTGCAGGTACTTAAGTGAATCGGAATTAAACCCGACAATCAGAACCCTTTCAGCAGACCCCGGTTTACGCAGGATTGTACTCAGGATCTCCGGTCCTATGATTTTTCTGATCTTCGGATCTTTCAACCGTTCAACCCATTTCTCAAAACCGCCTTCCTGTACCCAGTCGGGCATAAGAACGTCAAAACCGGTAGAACTGGCTACATAATTATACATGTCAGCCGTAATAATAAGGCCTGTATTCCTTGCGGAGTCTATTCTGGCTACAGCCCCGTCAAACTTATCCCAGTTTGTTTTGCCTATCTGTTTAAAATGATATATCTCGGATCTTATATTTGCCTCCCTTGCCACTCTGATAAGTTCATCAATGCTTTCAAGAAGGTGATCGTCTTCGTTCCTTATGTGAGAGATATAAAGGCCGTCATATTCTGCTGCTACACGGCAAAGCTCAATCAGCTCATCGGTGGATGCAAAACTGGCAGGCACATATTCAAGTGCTGCACTTATCCCCACGGCTCCCTCCTCCATTGCCTGGCGAACAAGAAGTTTCATGGAGTCAAGCTCAGCCAGCGTCGGTGCACGGTTACCGTATCCGACAGTATGAATCCGCAGTGTAGATGTGCCCACAAATGAGGCTATGTTGGTTGATACACCTCTCTTTTCAAGGTATTCAAGATACTCACCCAGGCTTGTCCATTCAATATCGTATTTAATATCACCCTGGGCAGCAACGAGATCTCTTTTCATTTTCTCGTTAAGTGGCCCCCACGAATCACCTTCGCCGAGCACCTCCAGGGTTACTCCCTGTCTTATATCGCCCTGTGACCTTCCGTCTTCAATAAGAGACTCTACCGCCCAACTGAGCATGTTAATGAATCCGGGAGCTACTGCCAGTCCCTCTGCATCAATCTCTGTCCGGCCTTTAGCCTTCTTCAGATCTCCGACGCCGGCAATGGTATCAGCAATGATACCAACATCGCCTTTAAAAGAGGGAGATCCGGAACCGTCATATATCTGTCCGTTTCTGATAATGACATCATAATCAGGGCGTGTTGAACATCCGTAGGCAACAAATAATAGAAGAAGCAGAAGCGGTTTGTAGCAGTTCATATAGTCATCTGTTTTAAATTATGGGATTCATTCAAACCATGTTCGGATTAAAACCCCCTTATCATGTTGAAAATCAGTCGCTCTGTATGAAACGGAAGAGTCATTTTCCACCATGTACACCCAGTAACCTGAAACTAAGCCGGGACTATAATAGGTCCTTCTGAGGTAAAGTCGTTCTCCCGGCGTGAAGTCGCATTTTTTGCCGTACGCTGACAATCTGCCGTAAATGCTCTCCATTGAGGTCTTAAGCCATATAATATTCGGCCCTTCATAGTTTTCAGGACCGGTCTGTCGGAAATCAACTAATACACCAATAAATTTCCGTGTTATTATCAACTCTCCTTCCCCGGGAAGGGAGGAAGACTGCCTCATAGTACTGCAAGAGGCAATGACACCCGTTAATATCAGAAACAACAGCTTTTTCATACCTAATTCCCAAAAGTTGTA
>JAQBHM010000355.1:0-3269 GCA_032127795.1 Bacteroidales bacterium
CAACAAGATCATCACTACCAGTGGCGGGGGTGCACTCATATCTGACGACGAGGCTCTTATTAACCGTGCCCGTTTCCTTGCCACACAGGCGCGTGATCCGGCGCCGCATTACCAGCACAGTGCAATAGGATACAATTACCGCATGAGCAACATAATTGCAGGAATAGGCCGCGGGCAGCTCGAGGTACTTGACAATCGCGTCATCAGGCACAGGGAGATAAACAGCTGGTACCGCGGGCTGCTGAAAGATGTTCCGGGGGTCACCTTCCACACTGAGCCCACAAAGGATTTCTTCTCCAACTACTGGCTCACATGCATAGTCATTGATCCTGAGAAGGCGGGTACTGACCGCGAGAAGCTCCGCCTGGCATTTGAAGCAGAGAATATAGAATCCCGGCCGCTGTGGAAACCTATGCACCTGCAACCGGTATTCGCCGGGGTTCCCCGGGTTGTCAACGGCACATCGGAATTACTGTTCAGGAACGGGCTGTGTCTTCCTTCAAGCTCCAATATTACCGATGCTGAAAAGGAAAGGATAGCCGCTGTTTTAGGAAATACGTTCGGAAAAATAAAAAATTAGCAAGGGGAAAATGTTAAACAGAAGGGGCCACATGCAAGTGTGGCCCATTTTTTATCATATCACTCCCCGTCCACCAACCGGCAGACAGCTCCTCTCTATTTTAGGCTGGAAAGCTTCTGGTTATCAGTACTTTGAGCTAGCCGAATGAACTCCGCACGGTAGCCGTCAGGGTCACTGCCGCGTGCTCCCGATGCCAGGCTGACGACATCACTGACGATGGCGGTGCCTTTGTACTGCGAGTTGCGCAGTATCATGCCGAATGATGCCACTGCCGCGGAGAACCGGAAACGGTCGGTAGTCTCAGCCACCGGCTTTACCTGTGTACCTACCGTTTTCTCAAACATTTTACTGGTCAGTCCGTCAGGCTCCTTGTATCTGAGCTTGATGTTGCACATCTCGCGGGGGGTATCTGACAGAGGCCTGCGGGGTCCGTCGCTGTAACGCTCCTGCTGGTATCTCAGCGGGTCAACCAGGGGCAGCTCTTCATCGGAACCTGCGGGGATGATCTCATAGAGGGCGGTGACGGTATGCCCTGCTCCCATCTCGCCGGCATCTTTGGTGTCATCATTGAAGTCCTCATCGTTAAGCAGCCTGTTCTCATAGCCTACAAGCCGGTATGATTTCACGAAGGCAGGATTGAATTCTACCTGGAACTTAACATCCTTTGCTATTGTGAAGAGTGTTCCACCGAACTGCTGCACCAGCACGCGGCGTGCTTCCTGAATATTATCGATATAAGCATAGTTGCCGTTTCCCTTGTCGGCTATGATCTCCATCTTGTCGTCCTTGATGTTGCCCATGCCGAACCCGAGGACGGTCATATAGACTCCCAGTCCACGCTTCTCCTCCACCAGTCGTTCCATGGATGCATTGTCAGACACTCCCACGTTAAAGTCGCCGTCGGTGGCGAGAATGATTCGGTTATTGCCTTCCTTCAAGAAATTTTTCTCAGCTATTTTATACGCCAGCATGAGACCCTGTCCGCCTGCCGTGGAGCCACCGGCCTCAAGGTTGTCGAGGGCCTGCATTATTACTTCTTTGCGGTTGCCGGGGGTGGACTCGAGGACCACGCCTGCGGCGCCGGCATAGACAACGATAGCTACACGGTCCTGTGCACGCAATTCATTCACCAGGAGGCCAAAGGCTGCCTTCAGCAGCGGCAGCTTGTTGGGCTGGTTCATGGAGCCGGAGACATCAAGCAGGAAGACAAGGTTTGAGGGAGGAAGTTCCCCTTTGTCGATATCCTTGCCTCTCAACCCTATATGCAGCAGGTAGTGGTTTTTGTTCCAAGGGCAGGAGCCTGTCTCTGTATATACGGAGAAGGGATGTCGGGTATCGGCCTGGGGATAGTCGTATTTGAAATAGTTGACCATCTCTTCAATACGTACGGCGTCAGCCGGTACGCTCTGTCCTAGGTTTATGAAACGCCGTACATTGGAGTATGATGCATTGTCGACATCGATAGAGAAAGTTGAATACGGGGCCTTGTGGGGGTCTTTGTAACCGTTCTCACTGATGGAGCCGTATGACTCGGTGTTTTCAACCACCACTGGGGCCACATAATGGTAAGATTTGTAATGCGGGGATGGTGAAGCACCGGCGGCAACAGATTTGTTTTCTCTCTGGCGGTCATAGCTAACGGGTTGTGATTCATCGCACATCACAGCTGTAACTTCATCTTTGACGGGCCGGGTCAGACCGGTCATCACAATGTTGATGACAGTGCGGCCGGCGATCTTCTCCTCCACGGTCTTCATGCCCGGTAATGAGAAGATGAGGATCTTCGCTTCGGGACCTGCAGCGATTGACCAGGATCCGTTAGCGTCGGTTTTTACAGTGGTGGAGGTTCCTTTGACGGTGACAGAGACACCGCTGAGCGGTGTACCGCTGACGTCAGTGACGGTGCCGGTTATGCGAACCTGCGTGGCAGGAGCCAGGGAGGTGAGCAGGATGATTGCAATGACTGATAATAGTGTCTTCATGATATTTCGTTTTTGTGTTTCTGAAATAAGGATGCACACGAAGCAGAAATTCCATAAACAGATCGTCAGAAAAATGATAATGAGCTATCTTTAAGGAGATAAAAGCAGATTATCAGCAGGGAGATTCATGCAGTTGAAGTTTTTAAAAAAGAGGCAGTACGATGAGAGCGACGGGGAGCTACTGGGGAGATTCAGGGAACGCGGCGATCTGGAGAGCCTCGGAAGACTGTATCAGAGATATATGCACCTCGTCTACGGCGTCTGCCTGAAGTATCTCGAGGACAGGGACCAGGCGAAGGATGAGGTGATGAATATCTTTGAGAAGCTGGTGGAGACGGTGGCGGAGCAGGATATTGTCACCTTTAAGTCATGGCTTTATGTTGTTACGAAGAACCATTGCCTGATGCTTTTGAGGAGCAGGAAGAGTGAAAAGGTTCAGCGTGATATGATGCTCAGTGACCCGACATTTTTTATGGAAAAGGAGGAGGAGATGCATCCTATGGAAGACGATGAGGGGCCGGATATGAAGAGGCTGGCAGAGTGTATTGAGAGGCTGAAGGAGGAGCAGCGAAAGTGCATACAGCTCTTTTATTATGAAGGATTAGGGTATAAGGAGATATGCGGCGTTATGGGCATTGATGAGAACAAGGTAAAATCATATATACAGAACGGGAAGAGAAATCTGAAGATATGTCTAAAGTCGAATG
>JAQBHM010000356.1:0-5442 GCA_032127795.1 Bacteroidales bacterium
CCTGCTTGCTACTTATCATATGGCCGGGGAAAAGGAGACACGCGAGGCGATAGAGGCTGCACAAAATGCCAAGGAGGAGTGGATGACCCTCTCATGGGTAGAGAGGGCCTCTATAATGCTTAAGGCCGCGGAACTGCTTTCGAAGAAATACCGCTATACAATTGTTGCCGCCACCATGCTCGGGCAGAGCAAGAATGCTCAGCAGGCTGAGGTTGAAGCTGCCTGTGAAACAATTGATTTTCTACGATACAATGCATATTTCGCAGGACAGATATACCAGGAGCAGCCGCGCTCGGGGATGGATCAGCTCAACAGGGTTGAATACAGGCCCCTGGAAGGCTTTGTGTACACAATCTCCCCATTTAACTTCACCGCTATTGCCTCAAACCTGAACATGTCTGTGGCTCTCATGGGCAATACCACAGTCTGGAAACCAGCGACAACCTCCCTGCTGTCAAGCTGGTTACTTATGAAAGTCTTTATGGAGGCCGGCCTTCCTGCCGGGGTGATTAACTTCCTGCCCGGAAAGGGTGCTGAAATAAGCAATGTTGTGCTCAGCCATCCAGACCTCGCAGGCATTCATTTTACAGGCTCAAATGCCACCTTCAATTCTCTGTGGAAGGCCGTAGCCGGCAACCTTGAAAACTACAGGTCATATCCAAAACTTGTGGGCGAAACCGGGGGAAAAGATTTCATTATGATCCATTCCTCTGCTGACCCTCTTGAAGCTGCCACAGCAATCATCAGGGGCTCATTCGAATACCAGGGACAAAAATGTTCCGCTTCGTCAAGGGTTTATATCCCCCGTTCACTCTGGCCTGCAATCAGCAGGTATGTTAAAAAACAGGCTGAAGAGATAAAAGTGGGGAATGTTTCGGACTTCAGTAACTTCATGAACGCAGTTATTGATGAACATGCGTTTGACAGAATAATGGAATACATAACACTTGCCCAAAAATCCACTGAATGCGAGATCATACACGGTGGCAACGGAGATAAAAGCAAGGGTTTTTTCATTGACCCTACGTTAATTCTGACCACCAATCCGGAATTTATCACAATGCATGAAGAGATCTTCGGGCCCGTTGTGACTCTTTATGTCTATGAGGATGACAAATATGATGAGACACTGCATCTGTGCAATGAGACTTCGCCCTACGGGCTTACCGGGTCTGTTTTTTCGTCTGACAGACATGCTATGATCAGAGCATGCCAGGTGCTTCGTTTTGCAGCCGGCAACTTTTATATTAATGACAAACCTTCCGGGGCCATGGTGGGACTACAGCCCTTCGGCGGCGCAAGGGCTTCCGGCACCAATGACAAGGCCGGCGGAAAACTCAATCTTGTACGGTGGACATCGCCACGCACAATAAAGGAAACATTCATCCCGCCTACAGATTTCAGATACCCGTTCATGGACTGACCTTTTTTATCAAATCTGCCCAAAGGACAAAACCCGGACTGTCAGCCAGCGGAAGACCCCCTGATGTTTCAGGTGCTGAGATAAAGGAGCATTATTCCTTATCTCTTCAGCGGACTGTTTTTTTGTTTTTTTGGTATACATATATCCAGAATTTAGTAAATTTCAATGCGACTAATTCTTTTCTTAACTAAAATCTGATTCTATGAAAAAACTACTGCTGATTTTTGCTGCCGCCGCATTCGTTGTGGGAGCATGTGAGAGATCACCTGAAGGTCTTCCTCAGGATGATGATCAGTCATATGTGAAGACATCCCTTGAGACAATTCCCGGTCAGTACGTTGTCCTTTTAAAAGGAGACTTCGGGTACGTCAAGTCTGCAGGTATGAGCTATGATGAATCACAGCTTGCTATGGCAGGCGTCACCATGAATCTGCTTGCCTCATCAGGCATTGCAGTGCGTGAACCGTTGAATGTTTATTCATCTGGCATAGAAGGGTTTGCTGTCAGGCTCAGCGACAGTGAGGTGGCCCTGCTTGAAAAAAACCCTAATGTAAGAGGTATATGGCCTGACATGATGTTCATCCTTGCCAAACCGGCACCTGCCCCTGTACCCCTTCCGGCGGAAGTGACACCTCCCGGTATAACCAGGGTAGGGGGCGGAGCAACCTATTCAGGAACAAAAAAGGCATGGATCATTGATACCGGTATTGATATGAATCACCCTGATCTAAATGTCAGCCAGACACTGGGCAGAACATTTGTTTCACGGACCACTACCCCTGAAGATGACAATGGGCATGGGACGCATTGCGCAGGCATAGTTGCAGCGATTGACAATGCCGTAGGTGTTGTAGGGGTTGCTGCAGGCGCCCTGGTTGTACCCGTCAAAGTACTCGATAAACGCGGATCAGGCGCCATGTCCGTAATCATTGCAGGTGTCGACTTTGTAACAGCCAACGCCGTTGCCGGCGATGCTGCAAACATGAGCCTTGGCGGAGGAGCCTATGAACCGCTTGATCTTAAGGTGATTGCAATGGGCGCCAAGGGCATTCTTGTTGCTCTTGCTGCCGGTAATGAAAGTGATGATGCAAATAATCACTCCCCGGCACGCGCAAATGGAGCCAACATATACACTATCTCAGCATGTGATAAGAATGATCTCTGGGCCTCTTTCTCAAACTATGGCAATCCCCCAATTGATTATTGCGCACCGGGTGTAAGTATTTTGTCAACATACAAAGGCGATGCCCTTGCAACAATGAGCGGCACATCAATGGCAGCTCCCCATGCATGCGGATTGCTGCTGGCAACAGGAGGGAATCCTAAAACAGATGGTTTTGTTTTAGGTGACCCTGACGGAAATGCTGATCCCATAATTCACAAATAAAAAAATCTGCATATATAAAGAAATAGGGTGTCTTTAAAGTAACCTCCTCCCCCTGACGCTTACGGTCAGGGGACTCCTCCTTTTTAAGGAGGAGGTGGTTAAGGTGTTTATAATCAGTTGTTTCCCCTCCTTTTCAAGGAGGGGTGTCCGCCAGCCGGCGGACGGGGTGGTACAAGTACTTTTGAGACAGCCTCCTTTTTTTGATATCCCCTTTTATTCCTCATAATCCTTCACCGTGAGAAAGGAATACTGGTACTCCATGGGCAGAATTTTAGCATATTCCTCCACAGAGCAGTTTTCGAGGCAGGCATTTATTATCTTCCTGCCCAGCGGTATCAGGTCAGGCTGAAGGAACTTCGTCAGCTCCTTATGAAAAAACTGTCGCAATATGGCCGCACCAGCCTCATATCCCTCGTCACCGACTTCTGACTGCCGGTATACCTTGAGCAAACGTACAGGAATCCCTGATCCCTCAATTGTCAGATAATTAAGCTCATACCCCAGCAATGAACACGGGGCAGGCTGGTACTGATCAAGTCTCAGCTTCGCATTGCCCCTCCTGGTCAGATACTCGCGCATAAGCAACTGGGGCTTGAAATCAACCTTCCATATCCCGATATGCTGATTGGGAGTGAGAGTGTATCTTACCCTTGGCGTGTTGACAATCTGCTCCAGAAGCAGGTTGGCATGACGTACCATCAGTCCGGTTGCAAAAGGCCAGTAGGAGCCTGCTCCTTCGCTTTCCATATCACCGCCACCGACGATGCTGGGATTGGCATAACCGCGGGGGCTGACAAGACGCCACAGCCATGCCAGTGCGGGCGGCAGAATATGAAAAAGTCCTGCAATGCCGTAGGAAGGCTTCTCCGCAGTGCACGGAGGCATCCTGACACCAAAATTGCGCACATCAACCGTCACCGGCTTGCTGACAACACCGGGAACAATTTCCCTGGGCAAGACAACCCTCGGATTGGGACATCTCTTTCCCGGTGAGTCTTCAATATGATTCCAGATCAGTGCTGTACCTCCGGGCCTGGCATCAATATTCAGGAAAAGAAGAGGTTCACCAGGATTGATAGTTATCTTTTCCAGGAAAGGATCATCACCGTAACTGTTTATACCGTCAACACGTATAAACCATGCATTCTCCGCATCAGCAACGGTAAGCTTGCCATTGCCCATCTGGTATGAAGGATGACAGAGGGCCATGTCATCAGTGGCAGCATTGAATGAACACAGTAGCGGTATCGAAATCATCCGGGTGTCACCGGTTATGAGATTCCTTCCCACTACGATCTGACCGTTGGGTTCACGGACAATATTTTGTATCATCTCGCTCTTGCCTCCTCCGCTGGCTCCTTCATGCATGAAGGTTGTCACATTGTCATATGGACTTACCACCTGCACTGTGGAACAGTGAGCTGTAATCCACCCTTCTGCCTCACCCCTGGAGAGCAGAACCCCGTAAAAGCCTTTTTTTGCACTTGGTCCGGGATACAGATTATAAGCAAACATCTCATGAAGTTTCTCAAGCCTGTTATGCACTACTACCTGTTTTCCGCTGAAATGGGTGTGCCTGAACGGAGGTGCTACAAAAACAACAGCTTCAATTGAAAATCCTTCAGGCAGTTTATCAACAGGAATAAGCTTTTGCAGCAGTGCAAGTCCAAAGGCAAAAAACGATGCATTGAGAGGGGTAATGACAATGCCGCCTGAACCGACAGGATAATTGCCGGCAAAACAGAGAAAGACGGCCAGCTCCTGCCCTTTGAGCCATTCAAATGTCTCTTCCCTGAGCTCCCCAAAGTCATAGTCATAAGCATCGGAAAATCTCTTCTTGTCAGTCGGCTTTGTATCTCCAATAAGCATTGTATCAGGATCACGTCTTCGCATATAGGGTTCGGGGTAGTTTGCCAAAATGCCGTTTGAAACCCTGTTAACAACAGCCTCGGTATATAACCCTTTCCCCTGTACATCATATACCACCTCAAAGTGGTTGCCGTCACCTCCTCCCAGTGATTCTTCATAGATCTCCTGCGGTGAATTAAAAAAAATTGCCCTCGGTGATGATGTGATGACTGAAAGGATTTCTCCCGGTATCCTGACTCCCTGACCCTCCACCAACGCAACAGCCTCTTTTGCTTCCATTTATCTGTTTTTTATTTTTTATAATATATTTAAATCATTAATCCATTTATCATATATTTTATAAATGAATGCGCTATAAATATAGTATTTATTTAATCCTTCATCCAAAATCATACTTGACAGATTTCAACATCTTTTTAAAAATCCTGCCTTTTCTGTAATGAATCTTTCTCCTGTCCGTCATATTACTGAATCAATAAAAATCTAACAACAGACAGTTATGAAAAAAATGGTTTTATTGCTGGCCTTTATTATCACCACAGTTGGCCTGACAGCACAGAGAAACGGACTTGACAACTTCTTCAGTCGCTATGCCGGCCTTGACGGTTACACATCTGTCAACATAAACGGAGACCTCCTCGGGTTGTTCGCAAAGATTGACGATGACTCTGATCTGGATGATCTTTCAAGAAAGATAATCTCCATAAGGATCATTACCACCGAAGACGGAACCAGACATCCGCAAGTCAGTTTTGCATCAGAG